>JAIRRW010000099.1 GCA_031255775.1 Clostridiales bacterium | reverse complement strand
TCCCCCCGACGCGTCTACAAAGCTGCCGTCCGGCATCACCTTAAAGGTCTGCGTTTCCGTGACCGTATAGCCGTTGTACGAAAACCCCTCCAAAATCTCGATCTCTGTGACGGGATTGGATGGATTAAAAAAATAGGATTTGTTTGTGGTGTTGTTATTTAGATAGACGACGATCCGCCCCGGGTCATCACTTTTGCGCTCTTGAATAACGGTCGGGCTTGCCGCCCCCAGCGGCGGGTTTTGCACCGCCGACACTCTCGTGTTAAAGTCATGAACGGACTCGCCGTTGATCTTTATTTTTTCACCGACGGTTTCCACATCATGAATAGGAATAGCGGGCTCTGTTGTTCCCGGAGTTCTGATGTCCGGCGAAAACACGATCCAAAAGTAGCTCGTGTTACCCGCCGCCCGGTACGTGACCGATGTAATCCCGGTGACGCTCGTCTGCGTCGTGGGCGGCGCATCTGCGGAAGCAACGCCCATAAGCCCGCCCGAGAGCGACGCGGCCAGCAACACGCACAGGAACAGTACGATATATTTTCTTTTCATTTTTATAGATCCTCCCTAAATTGTGTCCACACGACCTAGGTCGTGTACACCCTCTACCCTAATATCCGTAGGCAAAATTGAGCCGGCCGAGGGGCGCGCTGTCGCCGTGGATATAGTACGAGGCCATGTCCTCCGGCGAGGCGACGTTGTCGGTCACCTTAAACTCGAATTTTGCCTTGCCGCCAAGCGCGCTAAGCGGTATCTTAAACGAGATCGTCTTGCCGTCGACCGCGTATTGCGCCCGCGCCGCCTCGGCCGTCTCAAACCCATTGCCCGTAAAGCGGCCAAGCGTCGTTTGCCCGTCCGCGCCGGGGTTTTGATTGAGGATAAAGTGATACCCCGCAAAATTGGGCAGGTCGTCGCCGTCGGTTTTAAACAAGATGTTCATCCAGCCCTTATCGTCCGGCGTTTGCGGCGTGACCGCCTCCCTTGTGTGCACGCGGATATAGACATACTCGGCGTCGTGGATGACCTGTGCCGCGGTAATATCGTTGCGGTTGGTGCGGTTTTCGTAGTGGAGCGACCGAATGATGCCATAGTGATCCCGCTCGACCGCGTCGCCCGCAAAATCGCGGTACCTTGAGGCGGCCGACCAGTCGGCCTGCGCGTCAAACATATCGGCGGCGGCGGTTTTCCAGTTGAGCGGTTTTGCGTCGTTGTACTTAAATTTTCGGATGTTTTTGACCATTTGCATATAATAATTGTCGCCGTATCCGTCCGTGTCCGAAAAGCCGCCCTTTGTCATCTCGATATCGCGCGAATATTCGAGGTTGTAGGCGTCGACAAAATAGGCGCTGTCGATCGTGGCGTTGGCGGTGAGCCGCGAGGCGATCCACTCGTTCCAGCCGGTTATCATGACGATGTCAACCTTGTCGCCGTTTTGCAGGGCGGTCTCCCATTGCTCGCCGAAGTTGACGCCCTCGGCCGTCCTGTCCGCAAGGTTGCGGTTTTCCTTAAACGACCAGCCGCGGCCGAAATTGCTTGACCCCCGGCTCATGTATCCGCCGGGATGCTGCGCCACCGAAACCGAGATCGTCCGGCTGACCGGCGCGATCGTCTGCGGATACGAAAAATCGATCCAGGGCAAGCCGTCGTCGCCGTTGATTTGCGCGGGCCAATGCGTCTCTTTATAATCAAAAAAGTCGCGGATATATTCTTTATTGTCCCAAAGCGCGCTCTGCGGCGCAACGCCCGCAATCATGGGCTTGCCGTTGGGCGCAAACCACAAATGCTTATAAAGGTTGTTGACGTACATCCATTTATACAGCGTCTCGACGGCGATCGTGGACTGCGCGCCGTTGTAATTTCTGGACAAAAAGGTGATCTTGGGCACGTCAAAGCCCTGTTGATAAAATTCGTCCAGCACCTTTAACAGCACGGTCAGCTCGGGAATATAGACAAGGCCGTTGGTCGCGTCCAGCGCCAAAAAGTCAACGCCCGCCGCCGTCAGCAATTCGACGTGCCGCCTAACCACCCATTCGTCCGCCTGGTTGTAGTAGCCGTAGAGCGGCTCGCCCCAAAAATGCATGTCGTTGCCAAAGAGCGCGCTGTCTTTTTTTAACAGCTCCGCCTCCTGCCCGCCGGCGATCAGCTTGGTGTTGTCGTACACCTGCCGCATATTCATGGCGTGCGTGCCCATCCAAAGAAAGTAAAACAATCCGACGTATTTTTTGTCCGATTTTAGCCCGTAAGCGGGCTTGACCTCGCGGCCGAGCTTGTCCGTGCCCGAAAGGCTCATCTCCGTAAATTGCTCGTCGCTCCAAGCCAGCCTCTCGTAGTACCCTTCCCCCTCGGGGTTTGGGTCACACGCGGCAGCCGTCAAAATCACAAAGACGACCGCCAAAAATAGTGCCCTCACCCTGTACCCATTTTGTTTCATGTTTTTACCTTCCTTATATGATTCTTGCCATATGTACCGACCCGATCAGCCCTTGACCGCGCCGATGTTGATACCCTCTACCAGACGCTTTTGAAACACAAAAAACAAGATCGCGGGGATGACCGTCATAAAGACGCCCGCCGCCATCCGCAGGTTTGAAAACGCCATTTGGTACCCGCCCAAAAAGGACTGGTAATAGATTCCCATCGCCAACGTGAATTTGCTTTTTGTCTGCAAAAATACCTTGGGCGTATTAAAGTCGCCCCAGGCGCCGTTAAAGATGTTGACGGTGATATAGATCAGGATCGGGACGCACAGCGGCATGGTGATCTGAACGTACCGCCTAAAGACCCCCGCGCCGTCGATCTCGGCGGCCTCGTCCAGCTCTTTGGGGACCGAGCGCATAAACTGAATGATCAAAAATATATTGATCGCGCCGCCGCCAAACATCTTGGGGATAATAAACGGATAATGCGTATCGATCCAGCCGAACCGCGCGTACAGGACGTAGAGCGGTATTTGCGACACCGCCGCCGGAAGCATGAGCGTCGCGAGCATAACGGCAAACAGGGGGCCGCGTCCCTTAAATTTGATTCGGGCAAAGCCGTATGCCGACAGCGACGCGGTAAACACCATCGTCACGATGTTGATGAGGGCGATTTTTAGGGTATTGAGCGTATACAACCAATAATCCTCGCGGAAAATCTTGACGTAGCTTTGATAGTTAAACCCTTGGGGGAAAAAGGCCACGGGCACCGACGACGCCTCCGCCTCGGTCATCACGCTCCTCAAAAGCATAAACGCCACGGGAAAAACAAAGTACAGCGTCAGCGCCGACAGCGTCAAAATTTTGATCGAAAATACAACCTTTTTCCGCGTTTTTTTCCGATTTGCGCCGCCTGTCCGATCCGCGCCGCCTATCGGAAATTGCGTCCGACTATTCATCGCCATAAAACACCCACTTGGAGGTCGCGAATACCACCACGGTCAATAGGCCGACGACCAAAAACAAAATCCACGAGAGCGCCGCGGCATAGCCCATCCTAAAAAACTGGAATGCCTCGTTGTAAATCTTGACGGCAATAAAATACAGCGACTGCTCCGGCCCCTCGCCGTCCCCGCCCGTGATCATCATGGAGTTGAATATCTGCATCGAATTGATGAGGTTCATGACCAAATTATAAAAAATCATGGGCGTAGACATCGGCAGCGTGATCGCCAGCGTGCGCCGCAGCGGGTTGGCGCCGTCGATTTTGGCGCTTTCGTAAAGGGACGCGGGAATGTTTTTGAAAGCGGAAAGCCACAAGATCATGCCGCCGCCCAAATTCCACATACCCGCCCAAATCAGCGTCGCCATCGCCGTGCTCCTGTGCGAAAAAAACGTGCCTTGCGGCAGACCAAGGCCGCCGAATATCTGGTTCATGACGCCGTACGTGACGTCGAATATATCCTTGTAGAGCAGCGCCGACACGACCGAGGGAATGATGACGGGTAGGTAGATCAGCAGCCGGAACACGCCGACGCCCTTAAAATTTTTGTTGAGCGGCATCGCCAAAAAATAGGAGAGAAAAAGGCTTAGCGGCACGCTGACAAAGCAATAAATAAACGTGTTGCCAAAAACGCGCAAGACCTCCTTGACCTGCGACTCGTTGGCAAACATATATTTAAAGTTGTTGAACCCGTTAAAAACGTTTGTGTCAAAGCCGTTGTACCTGTACAGACTTAGCCTGAGCGATTCCGCCACCGGATACGCCGTAAAGATGATCAGTCCCAAAATCAGCGGCAGCTCAAAGAGGATCCCGGCAAGCTGCCGCCGCGCGCCGCGGGTCAGACGCCGCCGTTTCGCCTCACGCGCAGGCGGGGCGCATAGCTCAATATTCATCCTTCAAAACGCCCTCCATTTCCGTCCGGCAGATGTTGATTGCGTTGTCGAGCGAATACCCGTCGGCGATATAGTTTGTGATCAGCTTGCGGTACAGCCGCACAAGCTGCCCCTGAAACTTTCCGTCGACGTTGAGATAAAAATCGATGTGCTTGTCAAGCTCGGGTTGGTACGAAAAGGCTTGCATATTGATGGTTTCAAAGCCCTCGCCCCATTTGTTTTCCGCGGGATTTTGCATGTCCTTTCTGACCGGCACCGAGCCCATGCCCCGAACCGCCATCGCCTCCTGTCCATCCTTGGACAGCAGTCTTTTTAGATACTGCCACGCCAAATCCCGTTTATCGGCGGTCGTGTGCGCGTAGACGCTAAAGCCCGGCGCGCCCGCGCCGACCATCGGATTGTCGCCGATTCGCGGAAAGGTGACCACGTTGTACTTCGCCTCGCCGATATAGCGCCGCCCCGCCTGCGCCGTGTACGAATGAAAGGCCATAGCGGATTTTCCGCCCTGAAAGCCGCCCGTGCGCTGATCCGAATATTTTTTTGTTTTTAAGTCCATCAGCATTTCGAGCCCCGCACGCGTTGCGGCCGAATCGACCGTGACGTTTCCGTTTTTGTCGATAATATCCGCCCCGCAGGAGGACAAAACCGCGTCGAAAATCGGGTCCCACCCCATATAGGTATCGACGACGTGATTGACGCTGTCGTTTTTAAACACGTCCGACTTTTTCAGCTTGTCGCAGACGTCCAAAAAATCTTCCCATGTCCAATCGTTGTTTTGCGGCAGCGGCACCTTTGCCTGCGCAAAAACATCCGCGTTGAGGTGCGTGACGATGCGGTCATAGCTGCGCGGAATAAAGTACTGGTCGCCGTCATGCCCGATCTGCCCCCATTTCCAGGCGGATTCCACAAACTCGGCCGGATTCAGCTCGCCCTCTATCCCAAGGCCGGCCTCAACGTAGCGCTTGAGGTTTAAAAAGATTCCGTTGGCAAACAGCTCGCTTGCCGAAGTCGATTCGGTAAAAATGATGTCCGGCATGGAGCCCGATCGGTGCGCGTTCATCAACGCCAGGTTGTAATCCCCATAAATCGTCACGATTTCGACCTTGACGTTGGGATAATCCTTTTTCAACAGCGCCGCGACGTCCTCTAATATCGCCTTTTCCGCGTCGATCCCCGTCGCAAGCCCTTCCTTAATGCCGATTTTGATCGTTTCGGCAATGTTTTTGTCGATTTGCAGATTGGGCGTATAATCCAAGGCCGGGTTGTCCCCGCCGTCGGTTGTGCACGCGGGTAAAAATAGGACGGCCATGACGACCGCAAAAAGGGCAACTAACGTCCTTGTGATTGTTTTCATGCACTCTCTCCCTCAAAATCCGCAAGCGCGCGGCCTGTCTCGGTTTTACATCGCTTTTTTATTAGGTCGTGTATCCGCTGCCTAGGTAGTGTGGACACGAGATTATAATCGGCCAGTTTTTGCTCTTTTAGTGCCTGTTATCACGAATTTTCTTGCACGTAGCGCTGCTACGCCCTGCGGAAAATCGTTTCAACAGACACAAAAATCCCTAAAAACTTGCTCGATTGCACTCGTGTCCACACTACCTGGAACAGGTCTATTATAACAATGCCAAAATAAAATAGCAATATCCGATTTTGCAATTTTATATTTACTTTCTTGCAAAAATGTGCTAGACTAATCCCATGGGAAGAGGAAAAATAATCAAACTGAACCACGAAACGACTTTTTACTACGAGTTGGCTATCGAACCGGCTCAGCAAACGTTCTATTCGCATTGCCACAACGCCTACGAGATCATTCTGTTTATCGACGGCGACGGGGATTATTTTATCGAAAACAATATTTACAGCCCGCAAAAAAACGACCTGTTTATCGTTAAACCGGCGCAATATCACTTTCTGCGCCTAAATTCCTGCAAAAAATATGAGCGCTTCATCATAAATTTCAGCGAAAACCTGATTCCCGAGCACCTGATCCCGTTTTTGCGCACGGGAAAACAATTGTTTCATCTAAACGAAAACCGCGCGCTGGCCGACCGCTTTTTTACGCTCGACGAGTGCGCCAAAACCTTTGACGACGAGGACATCAAATTGTTTTTCCGTTCCTTTTTGCACGAGCTGATCGTCAGACTAAAAAATCTCAACGCGCCCAACGAAAAAAACACGGCCATTTCCCTGCCGCTTTTGGACAACGCGATCCATTATATCAACGAGCACATCTCCGCGCCCCTCAGCCTGCGCTCGATCGCCCAAGCCCTGTTTGTCTCCGAGTCCACGCTGGCGCACGCCTTTCCCCGCTATCTAAACGTCAGCATCATGAAATATGTCCGCAGCAAAAAAATCCTGTACGGCCAGTCGCTTATCCAATCGGGCATAAAGCCGACCAAGGCCTGCCAAATGTGCGGCTTTGCCACCTATATCGCCTTTTATAAGGCCTATAAAACCATTCTCAACACAACGCCCGAACACGACCTCCCCCGAAAAAACAGCCCGTAAAAATAAGCCCGCAGAAAAAAATCCGTAGAAATAAGCCGTAGAAAAATCCCTCAAGCGCCGTCATTTTTCGCATCAATATGTACACCTCCCCTCGCTATATAAAAGGGCAGTTTAAATCATAGTATCTAAATAGTAAAAATGAAATAACAAACGATGTCGCAAACAAACCAAAAAGGATAAAAAATAAAAGATTAATTTTAAGCGATATAACAAAAGTCGCTCCTGCCATTAAAAGTGAAAAAATAAAAATCAAGCGGTAAATCATAATGCGTTTTTTGAAAAATGAAATCTGTTTTTTGCGTTCATCTAACGTAATTTTTGAAAGCGAATTAGCCTTTCTTAATTCTTCAACATACGATTTCAGCATTGCTACTTCTGCTTCTTTTGAAGATTCCTTAAGTTCATATATCGCGGTCACAATCCAAACATCGTCAATTCTACATAGTGTTTTGCCTTGGAGTTGAAAGGCTACCGTCTTTATATCTGTCGTAATCGTAAATAATGCATTTATCGGCTTTCCATTTTTAATGTAAAGATATGCCCATTTAACCTCCTTTTTTATAAGCTGAGCCGTCTCAACCTCGGCAAAAACCGTATAATCTGCCCCCGCTACTAACAGCTTATTAAAAGCATAATCGGCAAGATTACTTTCTATCGTGCTAATCTTTGAATTTTTAGTTGCGATATTTTGCCATTTATTTAACAATACTCCCAGCACAATAACAATCGATAGCAAAACTGCGTCCAAAATTAAAAAATATAAATATCTAAAAGTTGCAAAAAAAGCTATAACCAATAAAATGCAACTGATTATCAACAAAATTTTATACAACTTTACTTTATTTTTCATCTATATCTACCCGCTCCTAATATACCCTAAATATTTTGAAATTTTAGGCTTTCATCGTAATACTGCGACAGAAGCCGATATATGAAATTCTCGTCAATCAACCCCAATAGTATTTTTTTGGTAAGTTCATCCATATTATCAAATGAACTGCCAAAAACACCGCTCCATTTTTTTCTCCACCGTTTTCGTGGAACAAAATAAATAGTGTGGACACGAGATAATCAGGCAAGAATATTAAGCCAGAGAACAATACAGCGAATTTGGACGGCGGCGAGAAATGATGCGGCGTTCTTTGCATAGCGGGTGGCAATGCCGCGCCAGCGTTTCAAATGAAGAAAAGCATTACTTGACATCATGCACTCTTCCTGCCGAAAGAAATATCCTTACAGGCATTCCGTGCGCATCTACCGCCAGATGCAGCTTTGTGTTTAGCCCCCTTTTGTACGTGACATCTCTTGATTCCAGGAGCAAAAATGCTTGCTTGCAAGGGCATTTTTGCGACGCCGACAAAGCGGTAGATGCCCCGCAGCTCTGCTGCGGAAGGCGGCGTAGCCGCGTGTCCGGAGCTTGCTCCGGGGTATATACTGATTTATTGCCGCCCTTTGGCTCCCGCCGCATGTGGATGCACCTTTATGTGGCTTGCATCTATCATCAGCCACTCATAATCCGGTTCGTTCACAAGTAAATTCATCAGCTTTTCCCACGTACCGTTTGTTCGCCGCCTATTAAATCGCTGGTTATTTGTGCCCCATTTTCCGTAGTCCGGCGGTAAATCCCGCCATGGCGCTCCTGCTCGCAGTATCCAAAACACTGCGTTTATGAATGTGCGATTGTCTCGCGCCACCCGTCCCCATTGTCCAATCTGCCCGGGTAAGTGAGGCTTTAATAACTCCCAAACTTCATCGTTTATATCGTGCTTTCTATGTGCTTTCTTTTCCATATTCCCGATTATATCAGCTTTCTCTCGCTTTGTATATCTCGTGACGGCACTGTCTAAAATTCACCCTTTCTTCGGATTTATTTTATTCATAATTTCGCTTATGAAATTATCTTTTTCGCGATAATCGCTTGGCGTGACGGCCATTGTCGCAAAATAACGCGGATTGCCTTTGAAGTGAAGTTTAATATGCGGCGACTTTACAATGAGACGCCAGTCGTGACGCATCAGCGCATTTAATAGCTTATCCGTACTGTCCGCCTCCCGTATCGCCGCCGTCATTTCCGCAAACAGTTTTTCGCCGTTCCCGATTATAGGATTCTTTTCTATGAGGGCCGATAAAACCTCGTATGCCCGATTTTCCTCCGATGTCCGCTGTGCAAGCTCTGTCTTTAGTATGTTTACAACCATATCCGAAAACTCGCCGATGTACCATTCGTCAAAATCAGGAGATTCTAAAAGACACCCTTTACTCTTACCCTGCATTGCGTAGCTGAGTCTCTCCGCTTTCATTTCCGCTGCCGAGCGCCGATCTTTTTCTGTCTGCAACTCGGTTCTTAGCCTCTCGTTATCGGCACGGGCTTCGCTCAGCTCGCTTTCGAACGCGGCGATCAGTTCTTTCGCCTCTCCCTTTTCCGCAGTGGCGGCTTGCTTTTCCCTTAAGACCGAAAGTCGGTTCCAGGAATACTCACTGTCAGACGCGTTTATCCACCATTGCCGGATCGAATCGAATACTCTGCTTTCCAACTGCTCCGCGCTTTCCCCCTCGCGCAACTCAAAAAGATCATAGGCTTTGACGTGAGGATAATAAATGCCGACGTATCCCCTATAAACTTTTCGCCCGTCCGTCGCATCTCTTAATTCGTAAGAAGTTTTTAGAGAGTCCTCCGTTACGACACAAGCAAGCCCTGTGAATTTTTTTGCCATTCTGTCCGGATCGACCGCGTATTTTTTGTTTTCATAATTGAACGGCAAACAGCTTATGTATACCATCGGCAACGCGCCCTGCCCCCTGCCGCAAAACATTTCGATACATTTACTTTGGAACTTCGGACTTAGGTTAATATCCACCGGCTCCCCGACGCTTGTCAAATATTCGGTTTCTATCGGGAAAGGCTTTTCATTGCAAAGCGAGGTAACAAGTTTCGGTATGTGGCAAATGATTTCATCCGGCATTCGGTCACATGGCGCGCTCAAAGCAATAATCAAAGACTTCTTATCCCCGGTACATACCAATATAAAGTCATTGCTCCATTCCCCATTTTTCGTTCTGAATCCGAGGATATTGTCAAGCTCGATTTTCTCATATTCCGCCCCGATATTTTTTTCTAAAATCAATTGAAGCTGCGCAACGGGTATTTCATTTTTTAAAGGAATCGTAACCGTGTAAATCGTCATACTTTCTCCCTTTGCCGGTCTACTCTATTTCGACCATGCAATATTTTTTGTCCGAATAGTCATAACCGTTTGCCCAGTAATGCAGGCGGTATATGCCAAGGGAAGCCTTTGATGGGTTGTGATCGACCTGTTATTTTATCGCGTATGTCTTTGTCATCCGGGCGATTGTCGGACGACAAAGGGATGACAAACGAAAGAAAAAGGGCGCATTTCCACAAGAAACCGCACCCTTTTCAAAATCATTTGGTGTCACTCATCCTCATTTTGTATCGCGTAGAGCCTGTTCGACCGCCACGGCAACGGCCACAGAAGCTCCCACCATAGGGTTGTTTCCCATGCCGATGAGGCCCATCATTTCGACGTGGGCGGGGACGGAGGAGGAGCCGGCGAACTGGGCGTCGGAGTGCATACGTCCCATGGTGTCGGTCATGCCGTAGGAGGCGGGGCCGGCGGCCATGTTGTCGGGATGGAGGGTACGGCCGGTTCCGCCGCCGGAGGCGACCGAGAAGTATTTTTTATTGTTGTCGACCGCCCATTTTTTATAGGTGCCGGCCACCGGGTGCTGGAAGCGGGTCGGGTTGGTCGAGTTGCCGGTGATGGAGACGTCCACCTTTTCGTGCTGCATGACGGCCACGCCCTCGCGCACGTCGTCACAGCCGTAGCAGCGCACCTTGGCCTTGTCGCCGTCCGAATAGGCGATGCGCTTGACCTCTTTTAGGGCGCCCGTCGCGTAATCGAATTTGGTCTGGACATAGGTAAAGCCGTTGATGCGGGAGATGATCATGGCGGCGTCCTTGCCCAAGCCGTTTAGGATGACCTGCAACGGTTCTTTGCGAATCTTATTGGCGGTTTTGGCGATGCCGATGGCGCCCTCCGCCGCGGCAAAGCTCTCATGCCCGGCCAAAAAGCAGAAACACCGGGTGTTTTCCTCCAACAGCATGGCGGCCAGATTGCCGTGCCCCTGCCCAACCTCGCGCTGCTCGGCGACCGAGCCCGGGACGCAGAACGACTGGAGCCCCTCGCCGACGGCAACGGCCGCGTCGGCCGCGCGCTTGCAGCCCTTTTTGATCGCGATGGCGCAGCCCACGGTGTAAGCCCAGGTCGCGTTGTCAAAGGCGATCATCTGCGTGCCCTTGACGATCGTTTCGACGTCGATGCCCTTGTCGAGACAGATTTTGCGGGCGTCCTCTAAATCCTTGATGCCGTATTTTTTAAGCGCGGCGTTGATCTTTTTGATGCGCTTGTCATAGCCCTCGAATGTGATACTCATTTGCGCTCTCCTCCCTTATTCCTCGCGGGGGTTGATATATTTTTTCGCCCCCTCGAATCTGCCGTAATGCCCCGTGGCGGCTTTGAGCGCCTCCTCGGGAGAAACGCCCTTGTTGATCTTTTCCATCATCACGCCCATGCGGACAAACTCGTAACCCACGACCAAATCGTTTTCGTCCAGAGCCAGCTTGGTGATATAACCCTCGGCCATCTCGAGATACCGGACGCCCTTGGCGGCGGTGCTGTAGATGGTTCCCACCTGCGAACGAAAGCCCTTGCCCAAGTCCTCTAAGCCGGCGCCGATCTCCAGCCCGTCCTCGGAGAAGGCCGACTGCGTGCGCCCGTAGACGATTTGCAAAAACAGCTCGCGCATCGCGGTGTTGATCGCGTCGCAGACGAGGTCGGTATTCAGCGCCTCCAGCAACGTCTTGCCCACCAGTATCTCGCCCGCCATGGCCGCCGAATGTGTCATGCCGCTGCAACCGATCGTCTCGACCAGCGCTTCTTGGATGATGCCGTCCTTGACGTTTAGCGTCAGCTTGCAGGCGCCCTGCTGCGGCGCGCACCAGCCGACGCCGTGCGTCAGGCCGCTGATATCCTTGATCTCCTTGACCTGAACCCATCTGCCCTCCTCGGGGATGGGCGCGGGGCCGTGGTCGGGGCCTTTGGCCACGCAGACCATTCGCTCGACTTCTTTCGAAAAATGCATACTCTCTTAAAAAACCTCCTCACATATAATGCCGTACCAAAAGAGTATAGCATAATTTGCCGCCGCACGGCAACCGTTTTTTTGGGACGGCGCGACCGGACGCGAACGGTATTCGGACGGGACGGCCACGTTGCCGAGGAACTGCGGCGGGCTGCACGGGGCGATAAAAAGGGGCAAGCTCTACCCCCGTTTGGCGTTGCGCTCTGCGATAAAACATGGTATACTTATCGTGATCCGGCTTAATGATAAGGATTTGGGGCTAACCCCGCGTTTTTTAGGAGGACGAAGCAATGGGAAAACATATTTTAGTGACGGGCGGCGCCGGGTATATCGGGAGCCATACGGTTTTGCGGCTGTTGGAGCTGGGCTATGAGGTCTCGGTGGTCGACAACCTGTCCAACGCCAGCGAGGAGGCGTCCAGGCGCGTCCAAGCCATCACCAAAAAACCGATCGCCTTTTATCGGGCGGACATCCGCGACCGGGACGCCTTGGACAACATTTTTGCCGCCAAAAAGGTGGACAGCGTCATTCATTTTGCCGGGCTGAAGGCCGTGGGCGAGAGCGTCCAAAAACCGCTCGAATATTACGACAACAACATTTACGGCACGCTGGCGCTTTTGGAGGCGATGCGCGCGGCAGAGGTCAAAAAACTTGTGTTTTCGTCCTCGGCGACGGTCTACGGCGACCCCGAACGGCTGCCGATCGACGAGGCCTGCGCGTTGAGTACGACCAACCCTTACGGCTCGACCAAGCTCTATATCGAGGGCATCCTGCGCGACCTGTATGTGTCCGACAACGGCTGGACGATCATTCTGCTTCGTTATTTTAACCCCGTGGGGGCGCACGAGTCGGGGCTGATCGGCGAGGACCCCAAGGGAATCCCCAACAACCTCACGCCCTATATCGCAAGGGTCGCCGCCGGAAAGCTCGAAAAGGTCAATGTGTTCGGCAACGATTATAACACGCCGGACGGCACGGGCGTACGCGACTATATCCATGTCCTGGACCTCGCCGAAGGGCACATCCGCGCGATCGAACGCGTCAACGCGCCGGGCGTCAAAACGTATAATCTGGGCACCGGCAAGGGCTACAGCGTACTCGACGTTATTCGCGCCTTTGAAAAGGCCTGCGGGCACGAAGTCCCCTACGAGATCGCGCCCCGCCGGCCGGGCGATATTGCGGCCTGCTATGCCGACCCTTCGCTGGCGGAACGTGAGCTTGGGTGGAAGGCGAAAAAGAGCATCGACGAAATGTGCGCCTCACTCTGGAACTGGCAGCAGAAAAACCCGGACGGCTATGGAAAATAGCCGCTGACGCTTATCGTAATCCGGCTTATTAACAATCCTATATACGTCGTCTTTGCGGCAAAGTAAAAACCCGACGGGTATCAACAACTTGCCGGGTTTTATCGTAAAATTTGTATTGAAATTGAAGCCGACCCGTGTTTACACGACCTAAACGATCTCGCGGATCTTGGCGGCCTTGCCCGAAAGATTGCGCAGGTAGTAGAGCTTGGCTCGGCGGACGCGGCCGCGTTTTACGACCTCGATGCGGTCGATACGCGGCGAATGCAAGGGGAAAGTCCGCTCAATGCCGATGCCGAAGGATACGCGGCGGACGGTAAAGGATTCGCGGACGCCGCCGTTTTTCTTGGCGATGCAGATGCCCTCAAACGCCTGAAGACGTTCTCTCGTCCCCTCGACGACCTTAACAAAAACCTTGACGGTGTCGCCCACGCTAAACTGGGACACCGATTCTTTCATGTACTCTTTTTCGATTGCCTGAATAATGTTGCTCATGACTGCCCTCCTTGGCACATACCCGCGCGTTCGTACAAACCCTGGCTTGCAGCGGAACACCGGCGTCACCGAATGATTATAGCAAATTTCAAGAACGCAGGCAAGCGTTTTTAAGGGATATTTTTTTCGTTATTGCATATTTTTGTATTCGGGGCTCTCCCTAAAGGCGTTGACAAAGTCGAGAAATTGATCGTTAAGTATCGCCGCGCGGACGCGCTTTATCAGGCCGACGGTGTAGGTGATGTTGTGCAGGGAGATCATGCGGCCGCCCAGAATCTCGCCGACGTTTAGGAGGTGGCGGAGATAGGCCTTGGTATAGTTTTGGCAGGCGTAGCAGGAGCAGGCCTCGTCTAAGGGGGAAAAATCCTCCTTATACTTGCCGTTGCGGACGACCACGCGCCCCTTTGAGGTAAAGGCCGTGCCGTTGCGGGCGATGCGGGTGGGGAGCACGCAGTCGAACATATCGATGCCGCGCAGCACGCCCTCGACCAGGCAGTCGGGGCTGCCCACGCCCATGAGGTAACGGGGCATGGCTTCGGGATAGTGCGGCTTGAGAACATCCAGCATCTCATACATGAGCGGCTTGGGCTCGCCCACCGAGAGGCCGCCGATCGCCACGCCGCATTGCGCGTGCGCCAGCGCGTGCTTGAGCGAACGAATGCGCAGATCGGCATACATATTGCCCTGTACGATCGGAAACAGCATTTGCCGCTTATCGGTATGACGGGCGGCGCAGCGGGCCAGCCAGTCGCGGGTGAGCTCTACCGCGCGTTCGGCCTCGGTTTTATCGGTGCCGTGGGCGCTGCAATAGTCAAAGGCCATGATGATGTCGGCGCCCAGGGCGTTTTGGATTTCGATCGACTTTTCGGGGGTGATCATGTGCCCCGACCCGTCGATGTGCGAATGAAAAAACACGCCCTCGTCGGTGATCTTGCTGATGCCCGACAGCGAAAAGACCTGAAAGCCGCCGCTGTCGGTGAGGATGGGGCGGTTCCAGGCCATAAAGGAATGGAGCCCGCCCGCCCTCTCGACCGACTTGTGGCCGGGGCGCAAATAGAGATGATAGGTGTTGGAAAGAATGATTTCGGCCTGCGCGTCCTCGACCTCGGCGGGGCTTAGGGACTTGACGGCGGCCTGCGTCCCGACCGGCATGAAGACCGGCGTCACGATTTTGCCGTGCGGCGTGGTCAGCTCGCCCACCCGCGCGCCCGACCGGCGGCAGGTGTGCAGCACCTTGTACGAAAATCCCGTTGTCTCGATATGCTTGTTCATATGCGCCCTTGTTGTTATTCTACTAGACCTGTTTGTACCGGACCTGTTCTAAAACCAATCGCGAATGGATAAACGAGGATATATTTCGTCTGCCGAGGAAAAGGTTCTTTTTGGTAGCAGCGCTACCAAAAACGGTTCTTTGACGACGGCGGGCGGAATATAGACCGTTTAGCCGCCGCGATTGGTTGCAAGAACAGGTCAGACTAAAAGCATCGCGTCGCCAAAGCTGAAAAATCGGTATTCCTCTTGGACTGCCGCTTGGTATAGGGCCAGCGCTTGCTCCCGTCCCACGAAGGCGCAGACCAGCATCAGCAGCGTGGATTCGGGGAGGTGGAAGTTGGTGATCAGCGCGTCCGCGACCTTAAAGGAATAGGGCGGGTAGATAAAAATGGCCGTTTCGCCGGTCTGCGGGCTGAGCCTTCCGGCCTCGTCCGCGGCGGATTCGATGACGCGGACGGAGGTCGTGCCCACCGCGATCACCCGCCGCCCGTCCGCCTTGGCCGCGTTGATCCTGTCCGCCGCGTCCGCCGTCAGCTCGAAGTATTCGCTGTGCATATGGTGCCGTTCGATCTCCCCGGCCTTGACCGGACGAAACGTCCCCAAGCCCACGTGCAGGAGCACCTCGACGATCTCCACGCCCTTTTTGCCGAGGGCGGCAAGCAGCGCGGGCGTAAAGTGGAGCCCGGCCGTGGGCGCGGCGCTGGAGCCCGCCTCCTTGGCGTAGACCGTTTGGTAACGCGTCGCGTCCGCGGGCATTTTTTTGATGTAGTGCGGCAGCGGCATTTTGCCGATCCGGTTCAAAATATCCTCGAACACGCCGTCAAAGGCGAAGCGGATCAGGCGGATTCCCTCCTCCCTCTCCTCCAAGACCGTGCAGGACAGCGCCGCGCCGAAGCGGTAAACGCTGTCCGGCTTTGCCCGTTTTGCCGGCCTCACCGCCGCCTCCCAGTCGGTATACCCGACGCGTTTGAGCAGGAGAAATTCGGCGCGTCCCCCGGTCGACGTCTTGACGCCGTACAGCCGCGCGGGCAGAACCCTGGTGCGGTTGACGACCAGTACGTCGCCCGCCCCGAGATAGTCCGGGAGGTCGTAAAAATGCCGATGCGCCCGTTTGCCGCTCGCGCGGTCATAGACCAACAGGCGCGAGCCGTCGCGCGGCGAGGCGGGCTCCTGCGCGATCAGGCGTTTGGGCAGGTCATAATAAAAATCACTTGTCTTCAACGATTCTTTCCTATATCAGCCC
>JAIRRW010000065.1 GCA_031255775.1 Clostridiales bacterium | reverse complement strand
CATCTTTTCTAAAAAGCCGTTTGTCGTGCTTTCACGCCGCCCGGCCTGTGGGAATACTATGGCTGGGAGGCGTTTTTTTATGTGCGACGTTCTGCTTTCCGCCGCGCAGGCGGCGCTTTTGGTTGCGGCGCTCTCGGTGGATACGTTGGTGGCGGGCTTTAGTTACGGGATCGACAAAATCAAAATTCCCTTTCGGTCGGCGCTGGTCGTCAATTTGATCTGCGCCGCCATTTTGACGGCGGCCTTGTTTGTTGGCGTCGGCTTATCCACCGCGATACACCCCTTTGCCGCGGCGGTCGTTTGCGGCGTATTGCTGTTTCTGATTGGGTTTTTAAAGCTGATCGACAGCCTGATCAAGGGCTTGATCCGACGCAGAAAAAATATCGATCGGTCGATCAAATTCAATTTTTTATCACTCAATTGGATTCTGCGCATTTATGCCGATCCGCCCGAAGCCGATTGTGACCGATCCAAATTTTTGACGGCGGGGGAGTCCGTATCGCTCGCGCTCGCGCTTTCCTTGGACAGCCTGGCCGTGGGGGTGGGCGCGGGGATGACGGGCGCAAGCTATATCTTTATCCCGGCTTTTTCCCTTGCGCTGGGCATGGGCGCGCTCTGTCTCGGGTGCCTGATCGGTCGGAAACTGGCGTCGAAAACGGCGGTAAGCCTGTCTTGGATCGGTGGGGTGATCCTGATCGCGATGGGCGTTTTGAAGCTGGTTTTATAATCGGGCGTATCCCTTTCCTTTCGACAAAAGCGGCCGGTTTTTTCAAACGCGTAAGCGCTATACTTTTTGCATGACCGCCTACATAGAATATGTGATCATCGATAATTTTTCGGTCACCCTGCTGGTCGCCGCCCTGACGTACCGCCTGATACTGCGGCGCGTGCCCTGGCCGCGCGCGCTTTTGGGTGCGGCCGTGGGGACGGTTTGCGCCGTGTTAAGCCCCTTTATCGCGAATTTTTACCTGCTGCTATTTTTCAAAATCGCCGTGTGGGCGGGGCTGAGCCTGCTGTTGTTTTATCGAAAAAAACGGTTTTTTATGGCCTCGCTGTTGTTTTTGGGCATTACCTTTGCTTTCGGCGGCGCCATGTTCGCGCTTGGGTACATGGCGACAAGCAGCGTAGAGGCGGCCATGGATTATGAGATGTTCGACTTTCCGGTCGGCCTGCTGCTGCTTGCCGCCGTGCTGGTCTTTAAGGGACTTCAGATACTGGGGCTGAAGCTCTATCGAATCAAGGATATCGGCGGACTGACCTACGAATGTCGTATACAATTGTTCGAGGGCGTTGTGACGCTTCACGGAATGATGGACACGGGCAATCGGTTATACGATCGGACAAGCGGCTTGCCGGTGGTGGTCGTCAACGCCAAAAGTCTCATGCCGGTCCTGTCCGACGAGCAGTTCCGCCTGCTGTTTTCGGGGCAGGGCGAAAAACTCCAGCGGGGCGCGCATTATATCGGTTACGGAACGCTCTCCACCGAAAAAAGTCGGATTTTATTGTATAAGCCGGACAAGTTTTTATTATATTTGCCCGACCGCGAGAATATATTATATGACGTAATGCTTGGTGTCACGTTTGGCGGGATTCGGGAAAAAGAGGAGTATGACGCCATCCTGCACCCGGCACTTTTATAAAGGGAGTTTACGACAACATGAAACTACGCGAGCTGCTTCACAGGGTCATCGGCCGGATAACGGATTTTTCTCTGGATGCCGACAATATCCTGATGTATATCACGGGAAACGACGCGCTTCCCGTTCCGCTCACGCTCGAAGAAGAGGTCGAGGTGCTGGCCAAGCTGTCCGCCGGCGACATGACGGTCAAGGCGACGCTGATCGAGCGGAATCTGCGGCTCGTCGTCTATATCGCGCGCAAGTTTGACAATACCGGCGTCGAGGTGGAGGATTTGGTCTCGGTGGGAACCATCGGGCTCATCAAGGCCGTCAACAGCTTTGTCCCCGAAAAAAATATCAAGCTGGCCACTTACGCGTCCCGCTGTATCGAAAACGAAATCCTCATGCATCTGCGGCGCGTCGTTCGCCTAAAATCCGAGGTTTCGCTGGATGAGCCGCTAAACGTCGATTTTGAAGGGAACGAATTGCTGATGAGCGACATTCTGGGAACCGAGCCCGACCTGGTGTCAAAAAATATCGAAAACACCGTCGAGAAGCAGCTTTTGTGGGCGGCGATCGGCAAGCTGAACAGCCGGGAGCGCCAGATCATGCAGATGCGGTTCGGGCTTGCCGGGATCGAGGAGAAGACGCAAAAAGAGGTCGCCGATTATATGGGAATCTCGCAATCCTACATATCGCGTCTGGAAAAAAAGATTATTTTCCGTCTAAAGAAAGAAATCGCAAAGACACTTTAAATCCCCTTGTTTTTACGAAAATTTGAATAAAATTTGATTAAAATGCCAGACATTTTGCTCATTATGTCTGGCATAGTACTATACATTTTTGCAAATAATTGTTAGGTAGTGTTCACACGAGTGTAAACACTACCCGGAACGAGTCTTATTGAATACTCTTTTTTAAGGCGGTTTTGGCGTTCTTTTCCAGACGGGAAACCTGCGCCTGCGATATCCCGATTTCTTCGGAAACCTCGATTTGAGTCTTGCCCTCGTAGTAGCGCAGCATCAGGATCTGCCGTTCGCGTTCGCCGAGTTTGGCGATCGCCTCGTCGATCGAGACGTTGGTGATCCATTTTTCATCGCTGTTTTTCACATCGGACAGCTGATCCATGACCATGACGGTTTCGTTGCCGTCATGGTAGACGGGGTCGAAAAGGGATACGGGATCGGAAATCGCGTCCATCGCGTATACGACGTCGTTTAACGGGAGGTCCAAAGCTAGGGCGACCTCCTCCAAGGTGGCCTCGCGGTTCCCGACGGATTCCAATTCCTGCCGGGTCTGAATGGCGCGGTAAGCCGTGTCCTTGACGGAACGGCTGACCCTAAGCGGCGAGCTGTCCCGCAAAAACCGCC
>JAIRRW010000011.1 GCA_031255775.1 Clostridiales bacterium | reverse complement strand
GGTTCTTGCCCTGTATGCGTCCATGCCCCAAGGGCAATATTATACCGATATGGCGATCGCCTGGGGGCTTTCGGTTCTGTTGATCAAGCGGTACGAGCTGACGCTGCCCTATTTGGCGGCCGGGCGTTTTTCGCCCTTTGTCCACAATAAGGCCATTCAAAAGGCGATCGAGAGCTACCGGGTATCCGACGAAACAAAGGCGTATCTGCGCGGCTTAAAGGTACACCTACTTAACAAAAAACAATTGTAATTGGCGGTAAGATAGGGTATAATGAAAGTCACCGACGTTTTTGCGCTGGATTGCGCCGCCGCACGCTCAAAGGACGGCAACGCCGGAGCCGGGATCGTTTCGGCGCTGGCGGCCGCTTACGCTCCGGCACTCAAAAGGACGCGCACAAGCGTGTGTGACGCCGCGCTTTTGCCGCCGGAACCCAAGGCGATCGGTCGGATGCTCCTACTCAAGCTGTACGACGCGGACGCCGCCCCGGCCTATTCGATCGGCAAGGGCAGTGCGGTCAGCGGATTTCTTGGGGGCGCCGTGCGGATACGCGGGACGCGCGCGGCGGCGGCGGCACAGACAGTCCGTTCGTTTCTAAGCGGCGCCGCCGGGCGGAATTTTAGGGTATCCGCAAAGCCTGCGGCGGCGAGCGGCTCCGATGCCCTGCTCCGATTTGTTTTGTACTACTTTGACGAGGCGGATGTGGACAGGACGGTGATGGGGTTGTCGGCCGTTTTGGGCGAAACGGACAGGCTTTTGGGGACGGACAGCGCGGTGACGGTGGCGGATGCGGGTCCGCCCGTCCGAAACGATTTGTTTCTGTACGACCGTTTGGTCGGCAGGCTGGACGCAGGGCCGCATCCCGCGCGGTTTACCGCGACCTGCTGCCAGGCACGGTTTGCGCGGTGCGCGGCGGGGATCTATATCGAATTTCGAGGGCCGTGCGGGGACGCCGCCCGGGCAATCGCGGCGGCGGCGCCGGCGCTGACGGCGTTTATTACGGAGGAAGGCAATGGCTGAACAGAAAAAAGGTTTTATATACAGACTGACCATGGGCAAGGACAACCTGCCCGACTTTATGCCCAGCCGGATGCCGGGCTCGCGCTGGGCGCTCTTTAAAGACGTCTTTTTCAATCGGATCGGCGCGATGGCCAAGATCAGTCTCTTGACGCTGTTGTTTTTTATTCCGCTCATTCTCGTCGTCGTCGTTTTTAGCATGATGAAAAATGCGGCCAAGACGCTGATCCCCTATTCGGGCAACATGGGCATCGGGTATCCCGTCGTCCCCAACGCCGATATGATGGGGCAGATGCAGAATTTGCAGCTCAACATCGCGATGCTGGTTTTTTGTATCCCCGCCGTCATCATCGCCGGGATCGGGCTTGCGGGCGCCTTTCACGTGATGAAGCTGCTGGCTTGGGAGGAGGGCGAGAGCGTCGCCAACAACTTTTTTATCGGCATCAAAAAAAACATCAAGCAGTTTTTTATGATCTCGGTCATCGCCGCGTTTATGGTCTTTGCCTTTTCGATATCCGTCACGACCTACAGCGCGGCCACCCAAGAGAGCACGCTCATGCACGTCCTCCGAATTATCGCCATGGTGCTCGCCGTCATCTTTTTTATCATCTTTTTGTGTATGCTTGTGTTTATGACCACGCAGGCCGTGACGTACGAGCTCAAGCTGTGGCCGCTCATCAAAAACAGCTTTATTTTTGCGATGGCGCTGTTTCCGACCAATATTTTCTTTCTACTGCTCAGTCTGCTGCCCGTCCTCCTGCTGTTTCTGCTGCCCATTCCCCTCATGTTTTCGATGCTGCTATGGATCGTTTACGGCCTGATCGGCATTTCGTACACGATTCTGGTCTGGACGGTGTACGCGCACTGGGCGTTTGACCGCTTTGTCAACGACCGGGTGGAGGGCGCCGTCAAAAATCGCGGGATGTATGTCAAGACTCCCGAGGAGGAACGCGCGGCCGAGATCGAGGCGTTAAAGACGCGCAACGTCGTGTACGGCAGCGCCTACGTGTCCAAGCGGCTGTCCAACATCGACGAGGGCAAGAGCTTTACGCCCCTGGAGACAAACTTTTCGCGCGCCGATCTCCAAAGGCTCAGCCAAGAAAAGGAAATGATGCAAAAGGAGCTGGCGGAGGAGGTCGAGGTCATCGAGCACGAGATCGAGGCGGAAATCCGCGCCTATGACGAGGAGCAGGCCGCCCTAAAGAAAAAGCGCAAAAAACCGACGGCGGCGCAGACCGCGCCGACCGCAAATCAGCCGGCTGCCAAAAAATTAGCCGCAAAGCCGATTCCCGTCGAACCGGCCGAGGACGCGGACGCCGCCCTCACGGCGGAGGAAGAGTCGGCGCCCACGCAAAAGGCGACCCAAAATAAGCCGACGGCCGCCGCAAAAAAATCGGCGGAAAGGTCCGCCCAGCCCAAGATCCCCGAAAAGCGTTATGATCGGACGGGCACGCAGAGCAAGGCCAAGATCGTCGCGGGCGGCTCGAAAAAGAAGGGCGGCAAACGCTGATGTACGGCCTCATTGCCCGCTACGAGCCCGCTTTTTTGTCGGAGGCCGCCTATAAAAGGTACGCGAAAGCCGTTTCGGCGGCAGTCCGCGGCGGCAGGGGACTGGATGTCGGCTGCGGCGCGGGGTATTTGACGCGGGCGCTGTATGCCGAGGGTCTTTCCGTGACCGGCGCCGATACCGATCGGGTCATGCTCGACCGGGCGGCCGGGGCGTCGGGGCCGCGCATCCCCTATGTGGAGCTGGACGCCGAAAAGGGCTTGGACGGCTTTAAGGAGCTGGCGTTTATTACGGCGGCGACCGACGTCGTCAATCATATGCGGACGTTGGATCGGTTTTTTTCGGGCGCATACCGCGCCCTGCAAAAAAACGGTCGGCTTTTTTTTGATATTAGCAGCGCCGACAAGCTCAAAACGGTCGTCAAGGATCAAACGTTTCTTAAATCGGAGGCACAATTCGATCGGATCTGGCATAATACCTATGACGGGGACAATCGCCGGATACGGATGACGGTGACCTATTTTATCCGCGAGGCGGACGGGCGTTATCGTAAAGAAGAGGGCGCGGGCATACAGTATATATGGGAGGGGCGGGAGATCGCCGGCGCCCTAAAAGCCGCCGGATTCGCCAATATCCGTGTCTGCGGCCCCGACCTTTCCGCCCCGCCCGAAAAGGACGCGCAGCGAATCTTTTTTATTGCCGAAAAGCTATAGGAGCAAGAGTGGCCAAAATCTTAAAAATCAACAACGATGCCGACTATTATTACGAACGCGGGATTACCAAAAGCGATTCCTCCGAGTTTATCGACGCAATCGACAGCTTTTATCAAGCGCTGGAGCGCGAGGGCGAAAACATCTGGATCTATTCGGAGATCGCGGGCAATTTTTTGGAGCTGGATCTAGTCGAGCCCGCGCTGAAAATCTATTATCGGATCATCGCGCTGGACAAAAAGGCGGACATCGGCTATCTGGGCGTCATGCAGTGTCTGGTCAAGCAAAACCTGTTGCCGCAGGCGTTTTTTTATCTCAATATGGGCGTGCAGAACGGCGCGCTGTCCTCCGAATTCGAATTGGACGACGAGTTTTTTGAGGAGGAGGAGCCGCGGCTAAAGCTGAGCGGAAAAAACGACGGCTCGGACATGGTCGCCTTTGCCCGCAAGCTGATGGTGTCTGGCGACGTGAAATACGCGCGGCAGATGCTGGAGAGCGTGCCCAAGGAGGCGCGGCAATATACCGACGCCCGCAATTATCTGGCGCTGATCGCGCTGGGCGAAAACGAGACCGGGCGCGCGCTGGCGATCACCGACGAGATTCTGCTTCAAGACGACACCGATATACCCGCGCTCACGACCCGCATCGTCGCCTACGACATCGAGGGCAACGACGAAAAAAAGCGGGAGGCGCTGCGCTTTTTGGACAGTCTGCGCCTCACGTCCAAGTCGGACATCAACAAGGCGGCCGTCTGTATGCAGCAAATTCAAAACAGCGAGCTGGCGGTCAAATTCCTCAGGCAAGCGCTTGCCTTTCAGCCCTATGACCGCAATATCCTGCTGCTGCTTTCCATTGCCGAAAACAACTGCAAAAACCACCGCCGCGCCCGCGGCATCATGCTGACCCTGCGCAAGCTCTACCGCGACGACATGGTGGTGCGCTATTATGCGCGGCTCTTCAACAAGGCGTACAATAAGATTCTCGAAATGACCACCGAGCTCCCCGAAAAGATCAAAAACTTTCGGATCAGCTATATCAAGAGCCGCATCACGGCGCTGAAAACGGCCGACGCCGTCGCCCGCGACCTGGCCGAAAACGAGCGGTTTTACGAGGCGGTCATGTGGCTGTTTCAGTCAAACGAGCTGGGGCTGATGGGGCAGACCGGCGCGCTTTTGGCCGAGCACCCGGACTGGCGGCCGTTTATCCGCGAGCTTTTGATCGATCCCGATATTCATTACCGCGTCAAAAAGGAATGTCTGCTGGCGTATCTGCGGCGCGCGCGGGACAAAAAGTTTTTTTTGCTGGTGGGGGACGTCATGCAGCACTTTAAGCCCCGCCTCCCCGCGCATACGGGCGACCCAAGGCTGATCGACGCGTACTGGCAGCTGTATACCACGCTGGCGTTTATCGACAGCGATTTTGACAAGCGTCTCGCCGCCGCCTACCGCGAGCTATCCAAAACGGTAAAATTGCGCGATTTTGGCCGATTCGACCTGCGTCCCGCGACGCTGGCCGCCGTGATGGCCAATTGCGCCGGTATCCACAAAATATTTGACAGCCCCACGGACTGCTGCGAAATTTTCGATTGCGACGAGACCGAGATGCGCACCTATATGGATGTGCTCAAATTGACGCCGCGCGAAAAGACGACCGATAGAAACGGGCGAAATTGAGAAAACGGGTTTAGGCTTGACGCCCTAAACCCCGAGCGAGGAATACAGGATGGGACTTCCCGACTTTGACAAGCTGTTCGAAACCTATTTGAAAAACTGGTACCGGGCGCACGCGGACGACGGCATGACGCCTGAGGAGCTGGAGGACAAGCTGCCGGAAATCTACGCCGAATGGGCGGAGAGGCCGGAGGCCTTGCTGTCCGGCGAGACGCCGGCCGGGTATTTTGCCAAGATTCAAGACCCCGGGACGCTTTTGGCGCTGTTGATCGAGTCGGGACGCACGGGCGAGGGCGCGTGCGCGCTCTTGATCGACCGCATGGCCGAGGTCGAGGGCACGACCGTTTTGCTTGCGCGCGCGATCGAGGACGGCAGTATCCGGGGCGAGCTGTTGACGGAGACCATGAATATTTTAGTCGAGCTGTCCGGCAAACACCCGTTAAAGACCTATGCCGCCTGGCTGGTCGAGGACGGCGTGGATGAGGGGCAAAGGGAGCTGGCCGCCGAGATTTTGACCGATCACGCCGCCGAGGCCGCCCCTTTCTTGTTTCCGCTTATCGAGGCCGCCGACGACGAGCAATGCGAGCTTTTGGCGCAGGTGCTGGCCGCCGCGCCCAAGGACGAGCGGACGTATCGGCTCTTAGAACGGCTGTTTTTGTCCCGCCGCGGCCTGCCGCTTGCCGCGAGTCTGATCGCAAAATACGGGGACGAGCGGCTGGTCGGCGTTTTGTACCCGGCGCTGGACGATTGCAATTATATGGAATTTATCGAGATCCGAAACGCCGTCGAGGCGCTGGGCGGCACGGTGGACGAGGACTACCGCGATTTTTCGGACGACGCGTATTACAAGCTCTTAAAGGGCTTATAATTTGGTAGGCATGGCAAAATTCGCCCCGCCGAGGAAGGGAAAAAATATGGCCGAGCTTGTGACGCTGGAAAAAGTGAAAAAAAACCGGGAGATTCGGGCGTTGATCGACGCCGCCAATCGGAATTTGGAAAATATGGGCTATACCGAGCACGGCGTCCGCCATGTGGGCTACGTCTCTAAGACCACGGCCAATATCTTAAAGGAGCTTGGGTACGACGACCGCACCGTTGAGGTGGGCGCGATCACCGGCTGGATCCACGACATCGGCAACGCCATCAACCGCAAGCACCACGGCTTGTCGGGCGCGACGCTGGCCTTTTCGCTCCTGACCCGGATGCGCATGGACATGGAAGAAATCGCCACCGTCATCGGTGCCGTCGGCAACCACGAGGAGGAGACGGGCGTCCCGGTCAGCGCGGTCAGCGCGGCGCTCATCATCGCGGACAAAAGCGACGCGCACCGTTCCCGCGTCCGCAAAAACAACTTCGATTATGGGGACATCCACGACCGTGTCAATATGTCCATCAAAAAAAATTATTTGGCCGTCGACAAAGAAAAGCACAAGATACGCCTTGTCATTATCATGGACGAATCCTCCGCCCTCATGGAATATCTCCAAATTTACCTCTCCCGCATGATCCTCAGCGAAAAGGCCGCCGGCTTTTTGGGCTATACCTTCGAGCTGGTCATCAACGGCGCCGTCATCAACCGCCAAAGCCACGTATCAAGCATCACGCTCAAACCGACGGAAACCGAAGTATCCGAGGACTAGCGCTGACGCTATCGCGCTACCGCTTT
>JAIRRW010000097.1 GCA_031255775.1 Clostridiales bacterium | reverse complement strand
ATGGTGACGAGAAAAGAGGTGGCAAGGCGCGCGCGCGTTTCGGTGGGGACGGTATCCAACGTCATCAATCACAAGGATATTGTTCAGCCGAAAACCGTCGAGCGGGTCAGACAGGCGATCCGGGAGCTGAATTATGTCCCCGATCAAATCGCCAAAAGCCTGGCGCAACGCCGGACAAATCATATCGGCGTGGCCATCTACGAGATGACAAACCCCTATCATGCCGAGGTTGTGCGCGGCCTGGAATCCTACGCGGCAAAAAAGGGCTATATCGTCTCCACCTTTTTTCTCAACAACAACGCCGAGAAAAAGATGGACGAGATTTGTGAGCGGCGGCTCGCCGGACTGGTAAACTTTATGACAAACGATTTGCCGCACAGCTTTATCAATATCCTAAAATCGCACAAGGTCGTACTGGCGAATTTTAACGAGGACGAGAGCTTTATCTTTCAGCACGATTATTCGGCGGCGATGAAAACCTATTTTGAGGCGTTGAAACAACTCGGAAAAAGGAACATCGCCTACATATCGACGGCGGATCGGCTCCGCTTTTTAGCCGATACGCGCGGGGTCGCCTATTATCGGTACGTGAGCGAATTTGGCATGGCCGAGGACGACGCGTTGGTCGTCTTTAACGATCGGTACGACATGCCGTCGCAAACCATCGGCTATCTCGGCTGTCAAAGGCTGCTGGAAAGCGGCGCAAGGCCGGACGCGATATTCGTGACCAACGACATTGCCGCCATGGGGGTTTTGCGGCGCCTGTGCGACAACGGCATCCGCTGTCCCGAGGACGTAGCCGTCATTGGCTGTGATGATATTGCGCTGGGCAAGGTTTTTATCCCGGCAATCAGCACGATCACGGTCAACAGCGTCGCGTACGGCGAAGCAATCGCCGAAACCATGATCGCCCGGATCGAAAACCCGGAGGCAAATCCGTACAAAAAGGTCGTTTTGGAGGCGCAGCCCTGCTTTCGCGAATCTTTGTGCGCCGATGCGCTACCGCTTTCGTTCAAATGCAAGTGAAACGGCATTTTAACGAGATAAGTACGCTTTTACTTCCTCGCGGGTCTTTTTGAGAATGTCGCGGTAGGCGGCGACGGTCGCAGGGTCGGCAAGGCCCGCCCTAAGCTCGTTCATCAGCTTTGTGCTGCCCTCGAACAGGGCGGTCAGCGAGAGGTTGCCCGTCATGCCCTTGATCCCGTGCGCGACATCCACCGCCCTCCGGGTATCGTCCGCGTTTAAGGCTTCCTCCAGCGCGTCAAATTCGGGACTGCTCAAAAAAATGTTCAGCAGCTTTTTGTAGAGCGTCTCGTTGCCGCGCATCCGACCCAGCCCCTCTTCCAGATTGATCCATACCAGCTCCGCCATTTCTTCCTCCTAATCCTGTTTGGATAGACCTGTTTTTATGTTTTATGCTCTTTGCGTGTTTTATGCTCGAATTATAGCATAATTGCGCGGTTTTGTACAGAAAAAACGCTCATTCCGGACGGACTGTTTTTTGCCCGGCCTTTTTCTTTCCGAAAACGGGCTTTTTTTTCGCCGCCTCGCCGTCCGGCGCCGGCCTTTCGGAGGCGGCAGCCTTGTGCCTGTCCTCGACGATATTGAGCGCGATCGTCTCGCCGGACGGCTCCCGCAGGGTGCCCGACACGTAGCGGCGGATAAAATCCAGCGTCACGTCGTTGGCGAGCTTGGAATCCCGGCGGAACCAGGCAAAGGGAAAGCAATGGTTGCTCAAAAACTTGTCCGAATAAAAGCTCTCGTAATAAACATGCCGCTCCTCCAGCTTTTCGATGATCGATTCGGTCTGACCCGGGCATAGGATGTCGTGCTTGGAATAGATGAGCAGCAGGGGCGGCAGGGCGGCGGAAATAAAATCGACGGGCGCGCACGAATCGCCAAATTCAAAATCCGGCAGGCTGACGGTATCGAGCCCGGTAAAGCCCTTAAAAATATTGGCCGGGATGTTGAACGGCATTTTTGCCCGGAGAATGGATTCGACGTCGTAGAGGCCGCAATTGAGCGCCAGCGCCCCCAGCCTTAGGGCGGGCTTGACCCCGAAGCGCGTTTGCAGCTTGGGTGTGCACTGGACAAGCGCCATCATCATGGCGTAATAGCCGCCCGCCGAATCGCCCGCGCCGATGACCTTGCGCGAATTGAGGTTGTACGCCTTGGCGTTTTCTTTGATCCAGGACAGCGAACGGATCAAGTGAAGCAGGGGCTCGGGAAAGCGGTAGGCGGGACACAGCCCATAGTTGACCGCGACGACAAACAGCCCCTGTTGAGCCAGCCACCGGCAGGTCCCTTCCCGGCTCTTTTTGTCGCCCGCGACAAAGCCGCCGCCGTGCACATAGACCAAGACCGGGTATTTTGTCCGCTTGCGGCCGGGCAGATAATAGAGGTCCAGCTTGCAGTCCTCCGCGTGCGCCTCGTCATAGACGATGTCCGTCTCCTTGACAATATCCTTGTCCCGCTCGCCCGTGGGATAGAGGTATTGCCAGCGGCTGACAATCGATTCGATAAAGTAAAAGAGCGTCTTTTCGACATCCAATTTTACGCTATTGCTCATGCCCGTTCTCCTCCCCCGCGGCACTACCCTCCGCGGCCTCCGCCGTCTTGGGCGCTTTGGCGGCCTCCGCCCCGGGCTCGGGCACGGACGACCCGGCCGCGCCGGCATCGGCCGGATCGAAAATCTTTCCTTCGATATAATAGCGCTTTGTGTGATGATTGTAATAAAAGACGATATTGAGGCAGTTGATAAACAGCATAAAGAGCGGCACCGTGACGACCAGTCCCGCGCCGAACGTAAAGACGCCCACCAGCGCGTTTATGGCGATCATCAAAATCCACACGACGGCAAACAGCGAAAACAGCGGCCCGAATGCCCCGAAAAATTGGCGCACCGAATAGCCGAGCGCCCGAAACGGGTTCATTTTTTCTTCCAAAACCGCCGGAGCCCAACCGGAAATCAGGCCAAAGCGGAGCACAAGCAGGCAGAGAAACGCCAACGCAAAGACAAACGGAACCAAGAGCGTCAGGCCGGTCAGCAAAACCAGCCGAACCAAGTAATACAGCACGACCCCCATTGCCGCGTCATACAGGGTCATGACGGCCATTTTGAGGAGAGAAAACAGGCAGACCTTGCCAAAATGCGGAAACAGGCTGGCCACGAAGCCGTACCTGCCGTTTTCGCGCAGGGCGCCCCGCAAGACCCGGATGAGCGGCAGCTCATAAAGCCCCAGCAAAAAGCGGTACACGACCGTCAAAACCAAGATGATCCAAAGCGTCGAGTTGGCGCGAAGGATCGGGTCGGTCGAAAACAATCGGGCGATACGCGCGGTCAGCTCCCCCAGCTTTTCGACGGTTTGCCCAAGCCCGTTGCCGCCCAGCATAAACCGGACAAATTCGCCGAGGTACCCGCCGATGCCGGCCGCCTCCAAGGCGCGGTAGATATTGATGGCAAAGCTGACCGAAAGGCTCGCCAGCACGACAAAAACGGCCAGCAAAAACAGCAGGATCACCCAAAAAAGGCGGTATTTGGAAAGCAATAATTTGAGCGCGTTTTTAAAGGACATGGGATTTGCCGCTCCTCCTCTCTATTTGGTTTGGTAAGCCGGACGCATATCGCGCCGTTCGATGCCGGTAATATCGTAGACCGCCGTCATGACCGTCACGCAGACATAGATCGTGCCAAGCCCCAAAAGCAGCGCGTCCACAAAATAGTAGACGATGTCGGGCGCGCCCGTGAGCGCCATCAAATAATCCAGCGCAAACTGGGTCAAGAGCGGCAGCGCCAGCGACGCGGCCACATAAAACCCTTTTTTCTTCACGCAGAATTTTAGGGTGACGCCGTAGGATTCGCGAAAGCCGTACCCGTAGAGGAGCATGGTCCCCACCGTCAAAAAAACGGTGCGAAGCAGAATGACGAAAAAAAAGCAGAGCAAAAAGGCCGCGGCGGCCAGAATGACGTCCGAATAGAAAAGAGACATTCCGGCCGACAAAAAAATCGTCGAAAACAGGGTCAGCACGCACATGAGGAGCGATTTGAACAGCAAGACGGCCACAAAGACGACCAAATAGGTCTTAAAGACGGGCGGAAAGGTGTTGTTGATGCTGTAAAAGGGCGAACGAACCGACAGCCGCCCCACCTTAAAATCCTTTTCGACAATGGCGATCAAAAAGCAGCAGGTCAAAAAGTGCAGCACAAACGCGATCGCGTATTGATACCAGCGGCCGACAATCTCGCGGCGGAACAGCCAAAAAAAGATATGCCGAAACCCGTCCAGCCCCTCGGGCGCAAAGCGCTCGCCGTACACAAACACATTGACGGGGTTGAGCAAAAACGCCGCCGCCACGACGAGCGGCGCCGCGGCCAAAATCAGCCGCGGAAAATTTTTGACGCAATACTTGAGTGTCATCCGAATGTACAGCATTTTTCCTATTATACTAAAAACCAACCGTTTTGGCAAAGCATTTTTCGGGGTGGCGTGACAAATCATGCGTGATTCGGCGTGACAAACGGGCAACAGGCGGCGGGGCGACGAGGGCGCGTATAAACCCACTATTTGTCTACGCCGTTTTGCTTGACGCCTCCCGGGGATATCTGCTATACTCTACCCGTTACCGCTTAGGGGCGCTCTTACATAAAGAGCTGAGATGTTTCCGTGTTTCGGACAGTCCCTTCGAACCTGTGAGTTAGGACTCGCGTAGGGAAAGCAGTTATTGTAAATTTTTTGATGCAATACCGGGCTGTCCCCTTATCTTTTAGGCGGACGGTTCTTTTTTTTTGCGGCGGTAGACAAAGGAGTATCCGTATGTTTGACTTTGGAGGCGTTTTGATCCCCTGGTGGCAGCTCGTCCTGCTGCTCGTTGCCGTCGCGGCCGTCCTGGCCTTGCTGTACCTCTTTTTTCGGGGCTACGAAAAAAAGCGCGAAAAAACACTGGAGCGCGGCCGGACGCGCGATCTCACCTTTGGCGCGGCCTGCCTGGCCGTTTCGTATGCGCTTTCGTTTATCCCGATGCTTAAAATGCCCTGGGGCGGGACCGTCACGCCCGCGTCCGCCCTGCCGCTCCTGCTGTTTTGCTACTATTTCGGCTTTCGCAAAAGCCTGGCCGCCTGCTTTGCCTACGCGCTCTTACAGCTCCTGCAAAACCCCTACATCGTTTCGCCCTGGTCGGCGCTCCTAGACTATATCCTGCCCTTTATGGCCATTTCGCTGGCCGGCCTGTTTTCGTTTAAGAAAAAGAATTATACGCGCGCGCTCGCCCGTATGGAAGACGCCTATCGGACGGCAGCCGAACCGCCCGAGGGGAAGTGGCGGCGTTTTTGCTACAAGACCTCGCTGTTTTTTCGGACAAAGGGGCGTCTGCTAAGGGCGCATCTGCCCTTTTTGGCGGGCGTCGGGCTCTATTTTATCGCTCGCCTTTCCTCGCACGTTTTGGCGGGTATTCTGTTTTGGTGGCAGGGCGTCGATCTGTTTGTCTGGCAGGGCGACGTCCTTGGCATGGCCGCCTTTTGGTACAGCCTGACCTACAACGTCCTCTACCTTGTGCCCGATACGGCGATCGCGCTTGCGCTTGGGGTTGCGGTTTTGATGAACAAGGCATTTAATGCTTTTATGGCTAAAACGGTTTATACTAAGCAGAACGCCGACGCCCGCGCAAAAGACGAGGAGCGAGCTGGTGCCCGCGCTGACGAAGGGGAGCGGGAGCCCGGTGGGCGGGATGGAGCCGGTTACGACGGCAATGTTGACCAGCACCTGTACGCCGATGAGGGCGGCGATTCCGCCGGCTAGATAGCACCCGAACCGATCGGCGCTGCGCCGCGCGATGTTGACGGCGCGTACCACAATACAGACAAACGCGAATATCACCAGGCTACAGCCGAAAAAGCCCAGCTCCTCGCCGATGACGCTGAAAATAAAATCGCTTTCGGAAAAGGGCAAAAACAGGTATTTCTGCCGTGAATTGAATAGCCCCAGGCCAAACAAGCCGCCGCTCGACAGCGAATAAAACGACTGGATGAGCTGGTATCCCTCGTCGAGCGGCGATTCCCAGGGGTTTAGAAACGCCGTCAGCCGGTTGAGGCGGTAGGGCTCGATCACGATCAGGAGGACGACGGCCGCGAGCAGCGGAACGGCCAAAAGCGCGAAATGCCCGATCCGCGCCCCGCCGATAAACAGCATGGCAAACATCAGGATGACGACGCAGACGGTGATGGACATATTGGGCTCTAGGATAATGAGGGCGCACATCGCGAAGCCGACCGACAGGATCGGCAGTATTCCGGTGAATCTTGTCATCCTTTTGTGGCGCCGCGCCATATAGGCGGCGGTAAAGATGATAAAGCCGAACTTGGCGATCTCGCTGGCCTGCAACGTGAAAAACGGAAAGCCGATCCAGCGGCGCGCGCCGTACATTTCTACGCCCACGCCCGGGACAAAGACCAAAATCAAGAGGACAAACGACAGTCCCAAGACGATATAGCGCAGCTTTTCGAGCCTGTGATAATCGATAAAGGCCAGCGCAAACAGGGCGGTAAGCCCCAGCGCCGCGCCGAACAGCTGCTTATACAGATAAAAATATGCGTTGCCGTAATTGACCTCGGCGTTGTAGCTGCTGGCCGAATAGACCATGAGGACGCCGAACCCCAAGAGCCCCGCGACCAAGACGATCAGGGGCACGTCGAACCCGCCGAAAATCGAAAAGCGCGGCGCGGCCTGTTTTTGGGCGTCAGCTTTTTTCTTCATCGGCCTTTAGCTCCTCAACGGCGCGGACAAACGCCCGCCCCCTGTCCCTGTAGTCGGAAAACATATCAAAGCTGGCGGCAGCGGGCGACAGGAGCACATTTTTGCAGCCGCTCTTGTAGCAGGCCTCCACGGCCCCCTCGAGGGTTTTGAATTTTTGGATGCGGTCAAAGCCCGTCTTTTTTGCGGCGGCCAGGAGGGCGTCCGCCGTTTCGCCGATGGCCGCGACACAGGCGACGTGCTCGGGCAGCCGTTCGAACAGCGCGTCATAGGCGCAGCCCTTATCGCTGCCGCCCGCGATCAGCGCCGTACTGCCGCTCACGCAGTCTATGCCGCACAGCGCCGCGCCGATATTGGTCGCCTTGGAATCGTCATAAAAGGCGACGCCCTTGACCGTCCCTACGGGCTCGCACCGATGCCGATCGGGACAAAACGTGGACAAAACCTCGACGATGGCCTCTCTCTCCACCCCCGAAAGCCTGGCCGCCGCAATGGCCGCCAGCGCGTTTTTGACGTTGTGTATGCCCGGCAGGCGCAGGCGGTTGAGCCCGCAGATATATTCGTCGTAAAAATAGAATCGGTCGTCCGACAGATACGCGCCGTTTACCCGGCCTCGGACGCTGAAATACAGCGATTCGCCGCCGCCCTTGAGCGTCCCTAAGAGCGCCGACGGGATGTCGTCGGCCGACAGGATGAGAAAATCGCCCGCCGTTTGACGGGCGGCGATCTTGCACTTTAGCGCGGCGTACGTCTCCATATCCCCGTGGCGGTCGAGATGATCGGGGGAAATGTTGGTGATCACCGCGACGTGCGGCTTAAAGCGGTCGATCGTTTCCGCCTGAAAGCTGGACAGCTCCACAACGGCGCGTTCGTACCCGCCGACGGACGCGGCGCGGCTGTAGCTATACCCCACGTTGCCGCAAAGCACGGTTTTATAACGGCTTTTTAGCATCTCGTCGATCAGTCCGACGGTGGTCGTCTTGCCGTTGGTGCCGGTCACGGCGACGACCGGGGCCGGGTTTAGACGCCAGCCGAGCTCGATCTCGGAGATGACCGGGATTTTTTTGTCCCGCGCGCGCTTGACAAGCGGATGCCCGGACGCGATCCCCGGGCTTAAAACGACATAATCCCAGTCGGGCTCCAGGGGGACGTCAAGCGCCGCGCCGTCCCGAATCTCAAACAGCGCCCCGTCCCGGACGAGGGCGGACGCCGCCCCCAGTCCGCTGACGCCCCGTCCCGCGATCAATACGCGTTTTCCCATAAATTCTGTCATATCTTACCATATGCGGGCGGGGCCGGGAATATACGTGCGTTTTTTTATCCGACGTCCCCGGCGAAACGGGGAGTTTTTAATTGATTAGTAAAATCACGAGGACGGTGAGCGCGCCCATCACGGCGGTGATGCCGGTATAGATCCGAACGATACTGTTTTCGTGCAGGCCCTTGCGCTCGAAATGGTGATGCAGCGGCGCCATCAAAAATACGCGCCTTTTGGTGCGCTTATAGTGCAAAACCTGAATGATGTCCGACAGGCAGGTGACCACATACATGATCCCGATGACCGGCGCGACAAGGGCGAGCTTGGAGACGACGGCAAGCCCCGCCACCGCCGCGCCCAGCGCCAGCGCCCCGGTATCGCCCATAAAAATGCGGGCGGGAAAGGAATTGTACAGCAAAAACCCCAAGAGCGCGCCGACCAGCGCACAGCAAAAGATCAAGAGGTTGCCGTGCTCGGCCGTGTAGAGCGGGCTCAACCCGAAATAGAACACGATCAGCGCGATGACCGCGCCGAAAAAGACGGTATACGTCAGGGTGACGCCGCCCGCCAGGCCGTCCAGTCCGTCGGTGAGGTTGACGGCGTTGGTAAAGGCCAAAAAGACAAACATATAAAAGACGGGCGCAAACCACCCAAGATCAAGCTCCCGCATGGTAAACGGCGCATAGACCACGCTCCCGACAAATTCGCTGTAAAAGACAAACAGCGAGACGATGAGCGCCACGGCCACCTGAAACAGCATTTTCTGCCGGGAGGACAGCCCCTTGTTCTGCTTGAAAAAAACCTTGATAAAATCGTCCAAAAAGCCGATGATCCCGAAAGCCGCGGTCACCGCCAGCACCAAAACGCAGAGCGAAGCGCCTTGGCGTATAAAGGGCAGCGTCCCGATGACCAGCGCCAAAAGGACGGCAATCCCGCCCATCGTGGGCGTGCCGCTCTTGTGCGAATGGTTGTCCACATAGCTCAAAACCGTCTGACGAACCTTCCATTTCCGCGCGAGACGGATGATCGGCGGCATGAGCGCCACGCAGGCGGCAAACGCCGCGATAAACGCCAACAGGTACCTGACGGTCATGAGATTCGATTCTCCTTGACCAATTCTTGAATAAACTGCTCGTCGTTGTACGGCTGCTTGACGCCCATCACGTCCTGATATTTTTCGGCGCCCTTTCCCGCCACGACGACGATGTCGCCCTCCTCCGCAAGCTCCAGCGCCAGCATGATGGCTCGGCGCCGATCGGGCACTTGATACAGGGGGCGCCGCCCTTTCTCGATGCCGGAGACGATCTCGTCGATGATGACGGCGGGGTCCTCGGTGCGGGGGTTGTCGGAGGTGACGATGGTCACGTCGGACAGCTCGGACGCCGCCCGCCCCATGAGCGGCCGTTTTTCGCGGTCGCGCTCGCCGCCGCAGCCAAAGACCGTGATGACCCGCCCCCGCGTAAACTCGCGCACCGAGCCCAAAATATTGCGCAGCCCGTCGTCGGTATGCGCGTAATCGATGATGATACTGGCCTTGGCGGCGTTGATGACGTTGAAGCGCCCCGCCACCTTTTTTAGCGCCTTGACGCCCTTCGCGATGGTTTTGACCGGGACGTTTAGGGTGCGGCAAACGGCGGCGGCGCACAGCACGTTGTACATATTGAAGCGGCCGGGCAGCGCAAACTTGATGTGTTGAATGTCGTCCAAAATATTGATGACAAATTCGATGCCGTATTCGCTCAAGGACAGCTCGACGGCAAAGACGTCGCTCGGGTTGTTGCAGCCGTAGGTCATTTTTGGCAAGGTCGTGAGGTTGTACAGCTCAAAGCCGACGGCGTCGTCCACGTTGAGGACCGCGTACTTGGACAGCCCCTCGGTAAACAGGCGCGCTTTGGCCCGCTTGTAGGTCTCCATATCGCCAAAAAAATCGAGATGGTCGCGCGTGAAATTGGTGAAGGCCGCGACGTCGTACACGATGCCGTCCGTCTTATTAAGGGCAAGCGCGTGCGCCGAAACCTCCATGACGACGTGCGTCACGCCCCGCCCCTCCATCTCGGCCAGCAGCCTGTTGAGCTCGACGGGGTCGGGCGTCGTCATCGTCGCCTCCCGCTCCTCCTCGCCGATCATCACGGCGTTGGTGCCGATGAGTCCGGTTCGGCAGCCGGCCTTATCGAGAATGCTCTTGATGATATAGGTGGTCGTCGTTTTGCCGTTGGTGCCGGTCACGCCGATCATGACGAGGCGGTCGGACGGGCTGCCGTAAAAGCGCTTGGCCGCGACGGCAAGGGCATGGCGGGTGTCGGCGACCCGGACGACGGGAATGTGCGCCGGCAAATCGCGCTCGGAAACGAGGGCGACCGCCCCCAGCCGCTCGGCCTCCCCGACAAACAGGTGCCCGTCGGTCTTGGCGCCCGCCAAGCAAAAAAAGAGCGTGCCGGGTCGAATATCCCGCGAATCGTAAGCCAGACGGTCGACTTCTAACCGCCCGACGGGTTTTGACGCGCTCTCTTCGATCAGTTCGTTAATTTTCATGGTGTCCTCACAAACGCGTATTTTCTCTCGGGAGCGGACGGTTTATACGCGAACGGCCGCTCGGGTACTATCATAGTATAATTGGCGGCCGGGGACAACCTAAAGGCAAAATCAGTCATTTTCCGTCATTTTTTTACACATTCTCTTTGAGCGGAGAAAATTTCGCGCTTGCTCTATAACGCACAAAGCAGCGGGGAAAATTTCGCGCTTGCTCTTTAACGCACACAGCAGCGGGGAAAATTTCGCGCTTGCTCTTTAACGCACAAAGCAGCAGGGAAAATTTCGCGCTTGCTCTTTAACGCACAAAGCAGCGGGGAAAATTTCGCGCGGCAGGCGGGCAACAGGCGGTTGGGGGTGTGGGAGTGTACTTCCCGTACACGACCGAGCCCCCCCAGCCGCACGTAGCCCGCATCCCGCGATGAAAGTTTCCCCGCTTAGGACACACGTATGATGACCACGTCCCCCCTCTCAACCTGCGTACCCGCGATCGGCAGGCTGTCCGTGACCGTTTTGCCGTCGCCGGCGATCTCGTACTGCAGCCCCAAATTCTTTAGCGCCCTGGCCGCCTCGGTCGGCGTGCAGCCGTAGAGCTGGGGCATCTCGACATACTCGGCGGGCTTGACCGCCGTCGAGGGCGGAATATTTTGATAGTCGAATATCTTTTTGAACACCTGCCCGACGTAGGGCGCGGCAACCACGCTGCCGTAATAGGCATACGTGCCGGGCTCGTCGATGATCATGAGGACGGCGTACCGCGGGTCCTCCGCCGGGGCGTAGCCGACAAAGGAAGAGATATATTTGCCCTGCGCGATGGCGCCGTTTTCGTACTTTTGCGCCGTCCCGGTCTTTCCGCCGATGCGGTACCCCGGGACGGACGCCTTTTTTCCGCTGCCCTCGGCGACGACTGCCTCCAGGAGCGCCGCCATCTTTTGGGAGGTCGCCTCGGATAGGACGCGCTTGGTTTCGGGCACGCGCTCGAAGAGGACGGTTCCGTAGGGGTCGGCCGCGCCCGTGGCAAAATGCGGGGTCACCGCGTACCCGCCGTTGATCACCGCCGAAACGCCCGCAATCAATTGCAGCGGCGTGACGGCGACGGCCTGCCCAAACCCGATTCGCGCCAGATCCACCGTCTTGACCTGCTCTTCTTTCATCAAGAGCCCGCCGCTCTCGGCAAAAAAATCGACGCCGGTCTTGGCGCCGAAGCCGAAAGCGCGTAGATATTCGTAAAAACGCTTGGTCCCAAGCCGCTGCGCCAGCGTCATAAAGACGACGTTACAGCTGTTTTTTACACCCCCCGCCAGCGTCTGCGTCCCGTGTCCGACGGTTCGCCAGCACTTGATGCGCTGGCCGTCCACGATGTGGTACCCCCCGCAATGGAAGGTATCCTTGTCGCCAACCACGCCCGCCTCGACGGCCGCCGCAGTCGTAAAAATTTTGAAGGTAGACCCCGGCTCGTAGACGTCGACGATCATGGTGTTTTTGCTGTACGCGTTGAGAAGATCGATGTCGTTTCGCGGGATGTCGGCAAGGTCATAGGACGGCGTGATCCCCAAGGCCGTGATCCCGCCGGTTTTGACGTCCATCACGATCATGGAGGCGCTTTTTGCCTTCCATTCCTCCTTGGCCGCGTCAATCGCGGCCTCGACAAAGGCCTGAATATGGAGATCGACACTGAGGGTCATGTCCGCGCCCGGAATGGCCGGGACATAAGTCGTGACGTTGTTTTTTAGCTCGACCCCCTGGTTGTCGGTCGCGGTCAGCGAAACGCCGTCCACGCCCTTTAAATACTTGTCGTAATAGACCTCAAGCCCGGTCTGACCCCGGTTGTCCACATTGGTATAGCCCAAAACCTGCGGCAGATAGGTGGAATTTGGGTAGCTTCGCGCCGAATCCACCGAAAAATAGACGCCCGCCAGCCCCATATCCCGCAGGCTTGCGCCTGTCTCGAAGTCCACGCCCTTTTTGACGGTGATCTCGCTGACGGCGGACTTATTGAGCTTTTCGAAAAGCGCTTGCTCGTTGAGCTTGAGGCGCGCCGCCAGCGCCCGCGCCGCCCCGGCCTTGTCGGCAACGGCGCGCGGCCGCGCGTAGACGGTAAACACGTCCTTATTTTCGACCAGCACCTCGCCGTTTCGGTCAAAAATCGTGCCGCGCTTGGCCCTTAGGGGGAGGTCGCGGTACCATTGCTCGGCGGCGCGTTCTTTCAGCTCGCCGCCCGCCAGGATCTGCAAATAAAAAAGCCGCCCGCAAAGCGCCGTAAATAAAAAGATTATTGATACTAAGCCTATCAATAATCTCTTTCGTGTCGTCATCATGCCGTTTGTTTTCAATTTTTTGCCGCGCTCCTCATGGCGAAACCTCCAAGCGGCACAGCGGCAATTTTTATCCTTATCCAAACAGCCCGCTTAAAAAGTCACATATTTTATCGAACAAATTTGTCCGCTCCTCATACGTGACCGGCTCGACGGCGCCGGCGCGTTCGATCGTCGCGACGTTGTCGCCGATCGGCCCCATGCCCAGCCTTTCCTCGGCTTTTTTTCCGATCACTTCGGGGTCGGACAGGTCGCCGATCTCGGCCTGTTGGCTCAAAAGCTGCGCGTTTAGCGCGTCAACCCTGCCCTGGATCTCGGCGGCGTCGGCCGCCGCGCCCGAAATGGCAAGGCCCGTCGCCAAGACGACGATGGCCAGCACGACCGCCGCGACGACATAGACGACCAGCATCGTCCGCGTCTTTTGTTCGAGCTTGATGCGCGGGGTCTCCTCCGATTTTACGGCGGGAGCCTCCTTGCGGACGGAGGGCATCAGATCCTCGCTGTCCAATTTGGGCGATATGCGAATGGTCTCGCCGTAGGACAGCGTGGGGGCGGGCTCGGCGGGTCTTGCGGTATGCGCAAAGCTTTCGCCGTACGCGCCGCCGATCCTCTGCCGACTGTAACCGGCCTCGTCAGACGGATATGCCTTTACAAAGGTGTGGCTGTCATCCAATGTAACTCTGGTCACGGGGCGCGGCCGGTCTTCGTCGTAGCTGCGTCTCGCTCCCTCTCTTCTGACTGTTACCATATGTATGTCCCTCTCTCCTTAGATAGTACTCAATTTTTCGACGATCCGCAGTGTCGCGCTGGCGCTTCGGGGGTTTTTTTCGACCTCCTCGTCGGAGGGCTTGATCTTGCCGATGAGCTTGAGCGTCTGCTCGTGCCCGCACACGCATTTTGGCAGGCTTTTGTCGCAGATGCAGCCGGTCGCAAGCTCTTTGAGCGTATGCTTGACAATGCGGTCCTCCAGCGAATGAAAGGTGATGACGCACAGCCGCCCGCCCGCGCACAGCTTGTCCGACAGCGTCTCCAGCGTGTGCCTAAGGCCGGTGAGCTCCCGGTTTGTCTCGATACGCAGGGCCTGAAAGGCGCGCTTGGCCGGGTGTCCGCCGTGGGGCGTATACGGCACGCTCCTTCGCACAATGTCGGCCAGCTCGCCCGTCCGTTCGATGGGCTTTTGCGCCCGGTACTCGACGATCGCCCGCGCAATGCGCTTGGAAAACCGTTCCTCCCCGTAAGAAAAGAGAATCCCGCTTAGCGCCTCTTCCTCATAGGTGTTGACAATATCCGCGGCGCTAACGCCCGCCGACGCGTCCATCCGCATATCCAGCGCGCCGTCCTTCATGTACGAAAAGCCGCGTTCGGCCTCGTCGATCTGATGCGAGGAGATCCCAAGATCGAGGATCGCGCCGTCAAGCGACTCGACCTTTAGCTCGGCCAGGAGCTCGCCCGCCTCTTGAAAGTCGCGGTGGCACAGCGTATAGCGGCCGGAAAAATCCTTAGAGAGCAGCTTGTCCGCGTAAGCGATGGCCTCTATATCCTTATCGGTGGCGATCAGCCGTCCGCCCGCCGCCAAAACGGCGCCGCTGTGCCCGCCGCCGCCCAGCGTCCCGTCAAAGTATAAGCCGTCCTTTTTGACCCGCAGTCCGCCCACGGTCTCGTCGAGCATGACGGGAATGTGATAGTCGTCCGCCATCCTATTCTTTCTCTCCGGGCGTCCTGTTTTTGACCGAGCTGACGCAGGCGTCAAAGTCGACGTCGGCGCCCTCGATATAATCCGCCCAGCCCTCCTCGCTCCAGATCTCCACCCGGTCGAATGTCCCGATCGAAACGACGTTTTTTTTGAGCTTGGCGTGCGCGATGAGCGGCGCGGTCAGCTGGACGCGCCCCTGCTTGTCCTCCTCGGCAAAAATGGCCGTGGCGCCGATGATCCGAACCGTACGGCGGTACGCCTCGTCGGACGAATCCTTGTTGAGAAAAAACGCCTTGATGACCTCCTGTCCCTTCTCCTTGGCGTACATATACAGGCAGTTGGTCCCCTTCACGATCATGGGCGAAGAGCCCAGCGCCTCTTTAAAATGCGCCGGTATCCGAATACGGCCTTTCTCGTCGATTTGATGATGAAACTCGCCCGTGAACGCGAACAATCCGGCACACCTCCCATTAGGATACCGGTATTATAGCACAGGAAACGGGATTTGTAAACCCTTTTTGACCACCTGATTACAAATTTAAGCGCATTTTGACCACGAATGACCACCTAACCCGCGGCGGCACGCGTGTCCTTTTGTCGAAAGAAATCGGATCGGTCCTGCCGTTTTTCTGCCGAAATACGCCGTTTTTCGCGCTTTTTCGCGGCATAAAAAACGGCCGCCCTTATTGGGTAGTCTTAGGTGAAAGCGGCCGAAAAATGTTTTTTATATCTCGAACAGCATGACCGGCTTGTTGCCGACAAGGTCGCAGGAGGTCAGGTGATAGGGGATCCCGCCAAGCTCGACGAGGGGCTTGACGCGGCTGTTTTTGCCGTGCAGGTGCCCGTAGATGACGGCGTCCGCCGGGTACGTCCCGATGAGCTCGGTAAAGGCCGAATCCGTCATGCGGCTGTTGAACGGCGGATAATGCAGCATGACGACCGCCCTGTCGCCGGGCGTCTTTATGCGCTTCATGTGATCCAGCGAAAGCTTTAAACGGATCAGCTCGCGGTCGTAGAGCTTTTTGTTTTGCGCGTCCCCCTCCCCGCTCTCGGGCGTCGTCCAGCCGCGCGTGCCGCAAACGACCAGATTGCCCAGCCTTAGCGCGTCGTTTTGCAGGGCAAACATACCGGGCGGCAAGAGCTTTCGGAGCGCGCCGATCGAATGCCACCAATAATCATGGTTGCCGCGGATCAAAATCTTTTTGCCGGGAAAGGTCGAAAGATAGCCTAGGTCCGGCCTGACGTTTTCGAGCGTCATCGCCCAGCTGGTATCGCCCCCGATCAGCATCACGTCATCCTCGGACAGGAGCGTCCGCCAATTTTCCTCGATCTCGGCAAGATAATTGACCCAAGCGCCGCCAAAAATGTCCATGGGCTTGGGGTTGTGGATCGACAAATGGAAATCGGACAAAGCAAAAACCTTCATGCCGACAGTATAGCAAACATCCCGGTTTTCCGCAATCGATTTGGCGTGAACAGATAGTGGGTTGATTCCAGAAGAAAAAAATGCCCTTGCAAGCATTTTTGCTTCTGGAATCAATCGCCCGGGAAAATCGGGGTCTCGAAAAAGCCGGGGCAAATGCTGTCGGCAAATTCCTGACAGTACGGGTATTCGCAATAGCCGTAGGAGGGCACCAACAGCTCGACGGTCGTCACGACGCGGATCAGCTGAACGACGCAGCAGCGGATGCCGACGATGCCGCTCCCCTCAAAGCTGCCGATGCGGCTCATGATTTTGGTCGCAACCTCGATTTGGTAGGGGGTCAGGGCTTCGGTCGGCAGGCGCAGTAAAACGTCGCGCCGAAACAGCATGGCGCTCTCGGCGCTTCCCGAGGCGCCGTTGGCGTCGGTAAACGAAACGGTGACGCCCTGCGTCGCGTCAAAGCGGACGCGCGACCGATCGCCGCCTGCCGCCGGGGTGACCGTCAGGTTTGAGATGACCGTAGGCCCCGTGTCTACCGCGCCGACATATGTAAACGGGGCGGCAAGTCCGGGCGGCTCAAGGTTGGACAGCGTAAGGTCGGCGGCGGTATTGGCGTATTGCGACATACAGCCGTCGAATATCCGTCTGGTTTGGATGCAGACGCGCTCGCACAGCCCGGTCAACGGGTTGCCGCCGATGCGCCCCGCCGCTTTAAAATTTTCGGCCATAAAAAAACCTCCGTTTTGAAACAGGTCTGTTGACACAATGGTCTCATTTCCATTGTATTAACGGAGGTCAAAAATTGTTCACGCTTATTTTTGTATACACATTCCTTTGGCGCACAAAACAGCGATGAAAGTTTTCACGCGTAATCGCGGGTCAGGATTTCCGCCAAGTGCGCAAGCACCTTTTCCCGTCCCTGCCCGTCCTTGGCCGACGTCGGCAGAATATCGTCCCGCCCCAGTTTTAGGCCGTTTGCCAACGCCTGAACGCTGCGCCCCAGCTGCGCCTTGGATAATTTATCGGTCTTGGTCGCGATCACCGTAAAGGGCAGCCGATAAAAATACAGGTACTGCGCCATGCTGACGTCCAGCGCCGAGGGCTCGTGCCGGCAATCGACCAAGAGGAGCACGCGCCGCAGACTGCGGCTGTTTTCGAGGTATCCGCCGATCAGCCGATCCCATTCGCTTTTGTCCGCTCTGGGCGCCTTTGCGTACCCATAACCCGGCAGATCGACCAGTAAAAACGCGTCGTCGTTGATCGAAAACAGGTTGATGAGCCGTGTGCGCCCGGGCGTTTGCGAGGTCTTGGCCAGCGCGCGCCGTCCCGTCAAAAAATTGATGAACGACGACTTTCCGACGTTGCTTCGCCCCACAACGCAAATCTCGGGCAGGCCGCCCAACTGCGCGGCCGCGCCGGGGTACTGTTCGATTTTACTAAGGCTGGTGACAAACCGCGCCTGCTTGACGATCATACGCCGCCCTGCGCCGTTTTCTTGCTTTTTTTGACGATCGCCGTATCGAATACGGTGTCGATGGTATCGGCCGACACCAGCCTGATATGCTCGGTCACCTCGGCGGGCAGGTCGGCGATATCCTTTTCGTTTTCGGCGGGAATGATGAGGGTTTTGACGCCGCTCCGAAAGGCCGCCAGCGACTTTTCTTTTAACCCGCCGATGGCCAAAACGTCGCCCAAGAGCGTGATCTCGCCGGTCATCGCCACATTGCCCCTGACCTTTAGCCCCGATAGGGCCGACAACAGCGCCGTCGCCAGCGTGATACCCGCGCTGGGGCCGTCCTTGGGCGTCGCGCCCTCGGGAATATGGATGTGAATGTCGTACTTGCTGAATTTGTCGCGGTCGATGCCGTATTTATCCGCGCGGCTGCGCACCAGGGACAGCGCCGTGCGGGCGGATTCCTTCATGACGTCGCCCATGTTTCCGGTCAGCGTGATGTCGCCCTTGCCGCCCTCGATGAGGACGGCCTCGATATTTAAGGTCACGCCCCCCACCCGCGTCCAGGCAAGGCCGGTCACCCGTCCGGTATGATCCTTGGCGGCCTTTTTGTCCGCCTTAAACCTGGGGACGCCCAAATAATCCTTTAGGTCGCTCCTTTGCACGTCAAAGGCAAGCGTCTTATCGTTTGCGACGACCACCTTGACCGCCAGCTTGCGAATGACCGCCGCGATCTCGCGTTCGAGATTGCGGACGCCGCTCTCCCGCGTATAGAGAGAGATAATATCCATCATCACGTCGTCGCCCACGGCCACGTTTTCGGCCGACATGCCGTTGGCGGCCAGCTGCTTAGGCAGGAGATACCGCTTGGCTATCTGTAGCTTTTCGTCATAGGTGTAGCCGCTCAGCTCGATGATCTCCATGCGGTCAAGGAGGGGCGCGGGGATCGAATCCAAGGTATTGGCCGTCGCCACAAACATGGTTTTAGACAGGTCGTACGGGATTTCGAGATAATGATCCTTAAACTGGTTGTTTTGGTTGGGATCCAAGACTTCGAGCATGGCGGAGGCCGGATCGCCCCGAAAATCGCTGGACATCTTGTCGATTTCGTCCAGGAGGAAAACGGGATTGGCGACGCCGACGGTCTTCATGCCGCTTAAAATTCGGCCGGGCAGCGCGCCGACATACGTCCGGCGGTGCCCGCGAATCTCGGCCTCGTCCCGCACGCCGCCCAAGGACATCTGAACCAGCTTGCGGCCGGCCGCCCGCGCAATCGAGGTCACCACCGAGGTCTTGCCCACGCCCGGCGGGCCGACAAAGCACAGGATGGGCGCCTTTAGGCTGCCGTTTAACCGATGGACGGCCAGGTATTCGACGATGCGCTCCTTGACCTTGTCGAGGCCGTAATGATCCTCGTCCAAAATCTCCTGCGCCCGCGTCAAATCGGGGTTTTCCTCGGACATCTCGTTCCAAGGGAGATCCAGCATCCACTCTAAATAGGTGCGGATGACGCCGGCCTCGGGCGAGGTCTGGCTCATCTTATCCATGCGGTTGAGCTCTTTTGTCAGCTTTTCCATGGCGTAGGCGGGCAGCTTTTTTTCCTCGGCGCGCTTCAAGAGCGTCTCGCGCTCCTCCTCACCCTCGCCCAGCTCGTCGTGAATCGCCTTGATCTGCTCGCGTAAGTAGTATTCCTTTTGGTTTTTGTCCACGCTTTCGCGCACCTTTAGCGCGATCTTTTTTTCGACGGCCATGATCTCGCAGACGTTGACAAGCCGCGCGTAGATCGTCTCGAACTGCTGATATTGCGACTCCTTTTCTAAAAGCGCCTGCCGGGCGTCGTCCTTATCAAACAGGTATTGCGCGGCGGCGGCCACAAATTTTTCGGCGTCGTCCGAATGGAGCCCCGCCAAATTTTCTTTGGGCACCTTGTGCTCCAGCTTGCCGTAGACGACCAGCTGATCTTTGATCGCGCGGCGGACGGCGGTCAGCTCGGTCGACTCCTCCTCCAACAGGGGGAAGGGCGTCAGCAGCACCTCGAAGTAGGGCGCGGACGAGACATACTCCTCGATCCTCATGCGGTCGGTCGCCGTGACCAAAATCCGCGCGGTGTCGTTGGGCAGCTTGATGATCTGCTGGATCTTGGCCAAAACCCCCACCGTATAGATGTCCTTCGGCTGGGGATTGCTTTGCGCCGACGACCTTTGCGCGGCCAAAAAAATCGGCTCCTTTTCGGCGTTGGCCCGCTCGACCGCCAGCAGGGACTTGTCGCGCGAAAGGTCAAAATGCGAAGTTTGTCCCGGAAAAACTACCGGGACACGCAGGGCGATCATTTTGTATGACGGAGATTTTAGGAGGGGGGATTGCGCCCGCTCCATAATGTTGTCGATATTAAATTCACTCATGGATCAAATCTCTTTTTTGGTCGAGCGGCTTGACGCTTTTACGCGGCCAGCGCCCAAATAAAACCGAAAACCGATAGGGCAAACAGGATGCCCATGATGACCGTATTGGCGATCGCGCGCTTGTATTCGGGCGACCGATGATTGAGCTTGCCGGTGAGGACGCGCACCGACAGGTAGATCGCGGCGGCGGAGGCGGCGATATAGATCCCCATCCCGACGATCAGGATGATCTCGGACGCCGCGACCGACGCGATCGCCACAAAGAGCCCGACGATCAGGACGATCGCGCCCACGATCATCGCGAGGTCGCAAAGCTGCTTGAGCCCGAAATTGGAAAAATATCTGACGAAAAAGTTTTGTTTCTTGGTGTTTGCCATGTTCTCTTTTCTATCCTTGTTAATTTGCTTTTTTGACGGGTGACTTATCCGATCGGTGTTTACACGCGCGTCCTACCTAAGCGGGATCACGCTGAGCACATACCCCAAAACGACCAGAATCGCGGCAACAAGCCAGATCCAAAACCACATCTTCTTTTTGCCGCGCGTCCCGTAATAGGATGCGGCGACCGTGATCAGGATCGCGACCGCCAAACACGCGTGACGGATAATATCAACGACCTGCGAGTGCCCGCCCAAGGCATTCAAGACGGCGCCGACCACCATGGCCACGCCCAGTAAAATGATGACGACAAAGGCCAGATTATTGAAAAAACTGCCGCCTGAACCGTTTTTTTTCGCCATATTCCTCACACTCCTTCTCTATGCTTTCCCGCTTGGGGTTTCCCGTCTTTCGTCCCCGGTCAATGTAATGATACAACCTTTTGGTTATTTTGTCAAGGATACGCCGACTATTTGTCAAGGATACGCGCACTGTGAGTATAGCCGTAAACCGCCTTTTTTAGTCCTTGGCGGGGCTTGCGAAGCACGCGTTTTGATCCGCGCGGTAATCGTACGGCGGCAGGCCGGATTCGGCCGCCAAAATATTGTATATCTCGACAAAACGTGCGGGCGGCGGCGCGGTAAAGCATAGCGCTCCGCCGCCGGTCGGATGACAAAAGCCGAGCCCGAACGCGTGCAAAAGCTGTCCCTCGGTCCTAAAACGCTGATTTTTATAGCCGTAGACCGCGTCGCCCACGACCGGATGCCCCAACGCTTTTGCGTGGACGCGGATTTGGTGCGTCCGCCCGGTATGGATATCGAAGGCCGCGTAGCAGTTGTTTTTAAACCGCGACAATACCCGGTAATCGGTCAGCGCCTCTCGGCCGTCCGGCACGACCGCGATCCTCTTTCGATCCTTTTTGTCCCGCCCCAGCGGCAGCGCCACGCTGCCCGTCTGTGTCTTTAGGTTCCCCTCCAAAATGGCACGATAGGTTTTTTTGACGGTGCGGCCTTGAAACTGCGCGGACAGGCCAAGGTGCGCGCGGTCGTTTTTGGCGACCACCATAACGCCCGACGTGTCCTTGTCCAGCCGATGCACGATGCCCGGCCGGATCACCCCGTTGATGCCCGACAGCGAGCTAACATGAAACAACAGCGCGTTGACCAGCGTTTTGTCCCGGTTTGTGCCCGCCGGATGGACGGTGAGCCCCTGCTGCTTATTGATGACGACGATATCCGCGTCCTCATACAAAACGGCCAGCGGAATGTCCGCCCTTTCCAACAAATCCATCGGCGGCGGCAGAAGAAGCGTCACGGCCTGTCCCGCCCTTAGCCTTTCGCCCGCCTTTGCCGCCGGACAGCCGTCAACCGTCACCCGCCCCTCTTGGATATGCTGCGAAACCGCCGAACGCGTCAGCCCCGACGCCCCCATCAAAAAGACGTCCAGCCGTTTTTGCGCGGCCGGAACGTGATAGGTGTGTGTCGTTTTGTCCTCATGCCCCGTCAAGCGCTTTTGTCCCGGTCGTCGGTCGGCGCGTTGTCCCGCTTTTCAGGCGCTTGTTCGCGCTCCTTTTCCGTTAGGGCCGCGCTTTTTGCCGGCGCGGCGGCGGCGTCGTCGTCCTCGTATATCGGCTCGTCCTCCGTGTCGCCCTCGATACCCGTCCTGGCCTTTTTGTCCTTTTCGGGTTCGCGGTAGAGGATGATATAAAACAGGGCAAAGAGGATGACGCCGATGACCAAGGACGCGTCCGCGATATTAAAGGTGGCAAAGCCGGTCTGTCCGCATACCTCGCCGCCAAAATAGACAAAGCGGATAAAGTCCCGCACCTCGCCAAGCGCCATCCGATCGATCAGATTGCCGACCGCCCCGCCGATGATCATGGCGTAGGAAACGAGGCAAAGCCTGCTCTTGCCGCGGTTTCGGTACATAAAAAACGAGAAAAACCCCACCGCGATAAAGGTGACGACGATCAGCACGGTCATCGCGCCGGACTGCCCGAGCCAATCGTCGAGGCCAAACATCGACCCGAACGCGGCCTTGGGATTGCGCGAATAGTCGAACTCCAAAAATTGGGGGATCAAGACGAGGGGCGAGCCGTTTGGATCCATCGTCGCGTCGATGACGGCCTTGGTGATCTGATCGGCCAAAATAACGGCCGCGACCGCGATCAGCTCGATCTTGGCCTGCTTGATATACGCCCAGGCCGCTTTGCCAAAGCGGATCGCCCATTTTTTAACGTTGACCCACAGCTTGATGAGCCGATTTTTCATGTCCTCAGTCGTCATTCATCTTGTATGGAATGGTGATTTCCACATCCTCCGGTGATAGAATAAAGATATTGTCCTCGATCCGGTGCACGGTGCCGTTGAGGGCGTAGATCGCGCCCGAAACAAAATCCAAAATCCGCTGGGCATTGTAGGCGTCGTCACTCTTTAGGTTGATGACGGCGGGCTCGCGCCGCTTTAAAAAGTCGATCAGCGTCTGCACGTCGTCAAGGGTCTTGGGCTCGTAGATCATAAAGCTGTTTTTGCGCCGCGTGCCCTCGGCGGCATAGTTGAGGCTGACGGTGTTGCCGCTTTCGGTCCCGGTCTTGGGGGGATACGACGCGTACCCGCCGCCGGACGGCTTGTCCGTCGCCCGCCGATCCCGCCGCTGCTGGTAGTCGTTGTTAAACGACCGGAGCATCCCGGTATACTCGCCCCTGTCGTTGTGCGTATCCTCATAATATTCCTGCACATCCCGGCGGCGTTCGGGCATTTCGTCGGGATTGCGTTTGTTGCGGTCGAAAAATCCCATAGTCATCTCCTAACGTATTTCTGAGTGGTTTTGCCCGGCGGCGGCCTTTCGCGCCCCGAATATCGCGCTGCCGATGCGCACCATGTTGGCGCCGAAACGGACGGCCGCTTCGTAGTCGCCCGACATGCCCATGGACAGATAGCAAAAACCGTCCCCGGTTTTCATCTCATTATACAGGGTTCTCATGCGTTTGTAAAGTATGTCCGGCGCATTTAGCGGCATAACCGTCATCAAACCCCGAATGCGCACGCAAGAAAGCCCCCGGATATAGCGGACAAGCGCGGGCGCGTCCGCCTCGCTCACCCCGCTTTTATTGGGCTCGCCGCCGATGTTGACCTCGACGAGGACGTCGATGACCCGACCCAGCGCATCCGCCCGCCGCTCGATCTCGTCCGCCAGCCCTACGCGATCCACCGAATGGATCAGGCTGACCTTATCCGCGATATACTTGACCTTATTGGTTTGCAGCGCGCCGATAAAGTGCCAGTCCAAGCCGATCCCGTCCCCGTATTTTTCCAAAAGCTCCTGCACGCGGTTTTCGCCCGCGATCGCGATCCCCGCCCCGGGCAGCAGCTTAAGGACGGACGCGTCCACCGTTTTGGTCGCGGCAACGACCGTCACCGGCTCATAAAAGCCGCCGGCAAGACGGGCGGCCTCGATTTTGGCCTTGATCGACCCGATCCGCTCGGACAGAAACGCCGATTTACTTTCCGCTTCGTCCATACGCCGCTATTTCTCCCCCCGTACCGTCTCGATAATATGCCGCGCGTACGCGCCCGCAATATCCGCTCCCAAACTTTCGATGCCCTCGAAATAGGCGTTGCTGTTGACCTCTAACAAAAGCGGCTCGCCCGTGTCGGTAAAATCGGCGGCAAAGTAGTCCAGACCCAACGCCGCGCCGATCCGCCGCGCGGCATCGATCAGCCCGGCGGACGCCGCAAAAGCCTCGGCACGCCCGCCCGCCGCGCGGTTGGATGCCACGCCGCCCGCGTTGACCCGGCGCATTCCGCCCAAATATTGGCCGCCCGCCATATAGACGCGCACGTCGCGCCCCGCGCTCCCGGCGATAAACCGCTGGTACAGATGCGGCACCCGGGCAAGCGCCCGGCGAATCTCCGTTAGCGCCGCGCGATCCCGAATGAGGCGCACCTGCCGCCCCAAGCTCCCCACGCAATTTTTGACGATGAGCGGATAGCCGAGTTTTTTTTCGATCAGCGCGACAAGCCCGTCGTCCGCGTTGTCGCTGACGTCATAGCAGAGCGGCGAAAAAACCGTTTCCGGCACGGAAACACCCACGCCGAAAAGCGCGGCATAGGTCAGCGCCTTGTCGTCGCACAGCCCGATCGCCCGCGCCGAGTTGAACACCCTCAGCCCCGCGCGTTCGAGCACACGCGCGGCCGGGACGTCCTTGTTCCAAAACAGGACAAAATCCGTTTCCGGCCGTTCCGACAGTCCGCCGCTCTCTAAGAGAATGGGCGGCGTCGGGGCGTCCGTCAAGGCGGCGCCGTGCGCGGCAAACGCCTCCTTTAGGCGTTTTACGGCGTAACGCGTCCCCGCGTCGGTGTAGTAGCGGTTGGTGTAGCATAGTCCTTTCATCGCGGTGTATACGCCTCTATTCGCCCGCTCAATCCAGCCGAAAGACGGCTTGCAGCCGCTTTTGCGCCCCGGTCACCGGGTCGGTATCCAATTCCAGCACGTCCGCCATATACGCGTTCCAACGCGCGACGACCGGGCTCTCCGCCTGCGCCCGCGCGGCGTAAGCGGCGCCCTTCGCACATTCGTAATAGCCAAACAGGCGTTCTCCGTCGGTAAAAATGGTGTAATTGCCGATCCCGGCGGCGTTTAGAACCGCCTTCATGTCCGGCCAAAGCTCGTCGTGCCGCCGCTTGTATTCGGCCAGCTTGCCGGACTTTATCCGGCCAGACCAGGCGTACCGCTCGATTGTCATACGCGCCTCCCGTTTTCGTTTTCCCACGACCTAGTCGGCCGGACAGTCGATAAAAAGCTGTTTCATCCGTTCCATTGCCCGGGCGGTATTTTGGTAGTTGTTGAACGCGGTCAGGCGGAAAAAGCCCTCGCCGTTTTTGCCGAAGCCCGCGCCCGGCGTGCCGACGACGTTGGCCTTTTCTAAAAGCGTGTCGAAAAACGCCCACGAATCGCCCCCCGGGCACCGCATCCAGATATAGGGCGAATTGATTCCGCCCGTAAAATA
>JAIRRW010000063.1 GCA_031255775.1 Clostridiales bacterium | reverse complement strand
CGGTCACGAGCGATAAAGCGTCTTGATCCTTGAAGGTCAACAGCTCCGAATGTGCCGCCTGTTTGTCCGCCCTCGTCACGACCGTGATACTGTCTAAGTGCAGAACCGCGGGGTTGGGCGCGGGGTTTTGGAACCCGCCGGGCGAAAGCACGATTCGCGACAGCACGGTCTCCGTCGTCAAGTAAAGTGGATACTTCGCCAGCAACTCCGCCTGCGTCATCACAAGCGTCTCGTAGTCGGCCATATCCTGCCCAGCGTACGCCCTTAGAAAAAACGCGTTTTGACCGTTCAGCGAGGTGTCGTCCCAAGCGGTGTCGTTAAAAGAAAACCTGGGCCAGAAAGAATCGGCGCCACCCGTCGCGATGTCGGTCAGTCTATAGCGGAACCGAATCTCCGCAATCTCGCCCACCGTCCAGATCGAACCGAGCTGAAAGCTTAACGTGCGTGTGGGACCGGGCGATGCGCTTACGCCGAAAGCCGCTTGCAGGGCGTGACCGCCCGCTGCCTCTCCGTCCGGCACGATGGCCGGGGTGTCCAGTCCGCCGCTCACGATCGATAAGGCGTCTTGATTTTTGAAGGTCAACAGCTCCGGATAGGTCGCCGCCGCCTCCTCCTTCGTCACGACCGTGATACTGTCCAAATTCATGGCGGCGCTGTTGCCGTTGGTGCCGTTTATCGGCCCCAAAAGTCCAATCTGTGACAGCGCGGTATTTTTTGTTAGGTAATCCGGATACTTTTTTAGCAAATCCGCCTGCGTGATCACAAGCGTCGCATAGTCGGCCATATCCTGACCAACTTTCGCCGTTAGCGAGATTCCGCCGTAATTCGGTCTACCGTCCCAGGCGGTGCCGTTAAAATAGAACCTTGGCCAAAAAGTGTCGGCTGTGCCCGCCGTTATCTCGGTCAGCCTGTAGCGGATCCTAAGCTCCGCAACCTCGCCCACCATCCATACCGAACCCAACTGCACGGCCAACGGATACGCCCCCGCCGAATGTCCGAAGGTCTTTTTTAGCGCGTAGTTGTCCTCCGCTTTTCCGTCATACTCAATGGCGGCCGCGTCGCCCAGTCCGCCGGTCACGATCGACAGCGATTTTTCGGCGTCAAATTTTAGCAGCCTGTTTATGTAGTCCTGCGCCCCGAGCACGTCGAAATAGGTTGTCACCGGGGCGGCCTGCTCGTAGATGTCGCTGCCCGAAAACTCAAACACCGCCCTATAGCTCCCCGCGCCGGCGGGCGCCTCTACGTCCGCCCAAGACGCGCCGTTTGCGCGATGATACGAAACCGAAACGCGCTCGTACAGCCGCTCTTGGGTATAGGCGTTTAACAGGACCGGCGTAAACGAAACGGCGTCCGTCGTCCTGAAAAAGTCGGGTTTGTCCCCGCCGTAAACGTCGGCCGATGATATTTCGACGGGTATTTTTGCGGCGGCCACGGCCGTCCTTATCCTGACCTCCACCGTCTCAAACAGCTGTCTGCCCTTGTATTGGGCGGTGACCGTGACGACGGTTTGTCCGACGGCCGCGCCGCGGATTTTCCCGTTTGCGCCCACCGTCGCGACGGCCTCATCGGCGCTCTCGTACGCGATCGCCGCGTCGGAAACGGCCTTCCCCTTGTACATGACCTCGGCGTTTAGGGGGTATTCGGCCGATTGCTCGATGGTCACCGAATCGGTGTTGACGCGCAAAACGGGGACGCTGCCCGAGTACACGACGGAAACGGCGCAGGAATCGGAAACCGCGCCCGCCGCCGCGCTGACCAAAGCCGTCCCTTCCTTTAGGGCGGTGACCGTCCCGCCGCTCACCGCCGCTACGCTCGGGTCGGACGAGCGCCACACGACCGCGCCGTCAAAGTTTTCGACCGCCGCCGTGAGCGTAAAAACGTCGTCGATATCCAGCGTCAGCTCGTGCGCGCTGAGCGTCACCGCAGGGTTAACCTCCGGCTCGGGCGTCGGCTTGGGCTTGCAGGCCGCCGGCGCGGACGCGCACAGCACAAGCAGCAGCGCGATTGCGCAGGTTAAACGAATTTTCTTATTCATACCCTATCCTCCCGCCTCCTGGGTTATTGCCACGCGCTCGTGATATTCGTGATCGCCGAGCCCTCATTTAGGCGCACCAATCCGATCCAATCGGCGTCGGCGGCAAAGTCGGCACGCATTTTTGCGATCGTGTCATCCGAATAGTACGGATGGTAATAGATGATCAAGCAGTATCGGATAAACATACTTTCCCGGACGATCCCCTCGTAAAGCCCTTTGTATCGCGCGGGGTCCCCGTCCTGCAAAACGGCGATTTCCGCCGTGGCCTTTTCGATCAGCCCGTACCATTTGTCCATCAGGCTTTTTGGCCAAAAATCCTTGTTGTCGATCGAAAAATTGATGCTCCCCGTGACGCCCCGATAGTTTTCGAGATAATTCATGTACGCCAAAAGCTGGTTAAAATATTCTTTCATCGTCGCGGAGGCGGGGCCGAACCGAACGTCAAAGTATTTGTCGATCAGGTCGGATGTGTTTCGGTTGACGTTCCATTGCAGCTTGGCGTTTAGGTAATTTTTTAGGTCGTCAAACGCCGTCGTGCCGTGGTTGTTGTACTGACCCTGGTTAAACAGCAGGGTCGCGCCCTCCTTATTATAAAAGCGCAGGGTATTTTGCAGGGCGCTCCAGCTGTTGTACGGAAAGAGATAGTTGCTAAAATTGGTTTGGTACAGCCACAGGTAGAGCTTGGAGGACAGCACCGACCATTTGACCGCCTGGTCGTATGCCTTTTTATTGGATTCGTGCAGGATCGACTTGGTATAATCCATGCCGATCGGCGCAAACAGCACGTTGACATTGGGGGCGCACACGACCGAATCGTCCATCGGGGCGTAGGTGCCGTCCGGGTTTGTTTTTACGGGCGGCTCGACCGTCTGGGCGTAGGCGAAAAACAGCAGCTCGACGTGCCGATCGGTCGAAACATCCTCGCCGGACGCGATCCAGTCGGACAGCTTTTTGCCGATGTCGTTGGCGATCTTGATCATGCCGGCGGCGTGCGTCCCGTACTGCCGGTACAACGCGCTTGTGGCGTCGCTTTCGCACCAACGGTTGTTGTCGTTTTGCGTAAAGGTAATGATCTCGAGCTGCGGATTGGCAAGGACGGTCTCACGCACCTTTTGAAAGGCGGTTTCCACCATGAGGGCGTAGGACGCCTCGTTTCCCTGCGCGGTGACGGAAAGCTGCTCGCCGCCGCCGCCCGTCTCTTCCTTTGCGGCGGAATACCATTCCGGGTGGTAATTTTCCGGGTCCGCGGGGTTTAGGTAGACGCTCTTGGGGAAATATTCAAAAAAGTTGTGCCAGGTATTTGACCTTCCGCCCGCGCCCTTGACGATCATCCAGATGTCGGTCATAAATTGCGAACGGAAAATATCCTGATATTCCTGCGGGAGCGACGCGTAGCCGGTCTGCCGCCACTCGAAGTCGGGCACCTCGGTGATGTCAAAGCGCAAAAGCGGCAGCTCGCCGCGCTTGTCAAAATAGATATACGCATTGCCGTAGGCGTCAAAGTCGATCGCGTGATACAAAAACTCAAACACCGAATATATGTTGCCAAAGGACATGACCCCGCCCATAAAGACGCTGTTGCCGACGGTCCTGACGATAAAGCCGCTTGTGCCCAAAACGGTTTTATCAAACACGACTCCGGCGGTGTCGGAGAGGGCGTTTTGACCGATGGACAGGTATTTTTTTGAGGCGTCAAACCCGGAAACGGCATTTGACCGAACGATGGGCAGGCTGACGCCCGTCGCCTCGGCGAGATAGTATTTTAGGCGTCCGGCCGCGTAATCAAAGGCCGCGTCGGCCACGATCGCATAATCCGTGCGGCCGTCCTTGACGATAAACGCGCCCTCGACCGGGACAACGTCGCCGCCGCCCGTATGGATCCCGCCCGGAACATCCACGGTTTCGTCCGTCGGCGGCGTGAAGGTGCCGGATTCGTCGTCCTTTTTTTGGCACGCAACGACCGAAAAGAGGAAAATCGCGCATAAAAATACCGGGATAATTTTACCGATCCTGCCAAAACCTTTCATGAGTTTACTCCTCCACCTTGATCGAAGCGGTTAAAAACTCGACCTCGCCGTCCGCGCTTGCGGCATAATAGACCAGCGTATACACGCCCTTTTGCGTGACCTTAACCGAATCGTAGGCATCCGTAATTTCGGTATAATTGCCGTAGGAATCCACCAAGAAGCGGTAAACCCTTAGGGTGTTTCCCGCCGAATCCCGGGCGGAACCCTTTGGCGCCGCTACAGTGTCGCCCAGCTTTGCCGTCGCCTGCACCTCTTTGTCCAGCGTAATGACGGGGCGCGTCTTTGCCAAAACGATGGTCACGCTGCTGGCCCGCACCTCGGCGCGGACGTTGTACTTGTCCTTTGCCGTATAGGTCAACACGTAGTCGCCGACCGAATACAGCATGATCCGATATTCCCGGGACGGGTCCACGTTTCGCAAAACCGTCCCGTCCTGCGCGACGACAACGCTCCCGTCGGGCGCGGTCACCGTCAGCGTAAACGTGATGTTGGGATCAAAAATATCCGACGCGGCGGCTCGGGGGACGACAAACTCCGTCCCCGGCGTATAATAGCCGCCCAAATCGCCGTACAGCTTGATGCGCGGCCTCAGGACGTCCGCCGTGCTCGCGTTGAGCGGCTGGCCGTTAAAGTTGGTGACGGCCACCGCCGACGGCCCGTAAACGCCCTCAAATTCGACCCTAAAATAGACCATGCCGGAGGAAAACCCCGTAAAGGGCCGGCGGTTTGTATAGGCGCGTATCGGATATTTCACGTTGGCGACCGAAAACGCGCGATCCGCCGCCAAATAGAGAAAGGAAAACGCGTTAGCGTTTACGGCGTAACTCCCGATGTCGGCCACGCTCATGAGCATCCCGCCCGCCCCGTCGGGACGCAGGGACAGCTTGACGCGCTCCTCCGGGTTGAGCGAATCGGTCAAATACAGGCTCATCGCGGAAAACGCGCCGCGCGTGTCCCGGGCGAAGCTGACGCCGAAATTGTCGTCCAGCTGCCGCTTGATAAACCCGAAACCGCCCGAATTTGAGGTCGAAAACGTGTAGTTTCGGGCATTTTTTTGGATCTCGACGCCCGCGTCCAGGTCAAAGAAACGCGCCGCGTCGAATTTGCCGTCCAAGTAAGCGTTGATGACCGGCCTTTCGATGACGGCGGCGGCAACGGCGCTGCCGCTTTCCTCGATATAATACGTGATGACGATCGTCCCGTTTTGCGGCCGGCTGCCGATGACGGCGTGCCGCTGACCGGGCGTAACGGCGGTTTCCGCCCCGTCGTCCACCTTGATTTTTATTTTGGCGGGGACATCCCTGCCGGACGTATAGTCGTGCGCCGTAAAGGCGGGAAACACATAGTCATAGCCGCCGATATAATACGCCTCAAGCTCGGGCTCGCCAAAAAATACCGGGTGTGCGCTCTGGGTGACCGACACGTTGTAGCCCGCCGTTTCGCGCCGTCCCGCCTGGTCGAGGGCGGTGTAGGTCACGGCATACGTCCCCGCGCGTTCGGCGGCAAACCGCCCGCCCGTCACCGCGACGGCCTCGCCCTCAAAAGTGACGGCGACGTCAACGCCGATGCCCAACTCGGGGCCGGTGTAAACGGTATGGGCCGCGACGGGGATCAGCGTCCCCAAATACCCGCTCGTCACGCGCCCTTGGGTCGCGACGGCCAAATCCAAGGCAGGCAGGGAGGCCCGCACGCCGATATTGACGGTTTTTTGGTTGACGTTTCCAAATACGTCGGCGGCCGAATATTCGATCGTATACACGCCCGCCTTATCGGTTTTGAAAACGCCGTCCGCGCAGCCTATATCGACCCGATTTGAGGGATCGGCATAATTGTAATAGACGGCGGTTTTGACGGGGCGCTCGGCCAGTCCGTCATACGCGCTTGCCGAAAAAACCTTGTACGAGCCGCCCGCCGCGCCCGGCAACGGCGTTTTTCCGTCCGCCTCGGTGGTGATGGCGGGGCCGGGCAGGTCGGTCAATTTCGGGCTCGCCAAGTCCGCGCCCGCCGCGTACGTGATGACAAAGTTTGCGCTGTTTGCGACATAGTTGAGCGCGGTGACCGACAGCTTGACCCGCCCGTCGGTAAAGCCCTCCCAAAGGTTGGTATAATAGGCCGAATCGTCCATATCGATGACCTTGACGCCGTTGGCAAACACTTGCTTTGTGACCATATCGAGAGAAAAGACCGCCTCGTTGCCGTTGTACGTCAGGCCGTAAAAGGAAAACGGAAAGGGCGCGCCGATGTTTGCGGAGTGAATGATGTTGTGGTTGGCTGTGTTTTCGTGGCCTTTGAGCTGGCCGTTATGTCCCGCCGTGGCGTAGCTGATGTTGTTGTAGGCATAAAAGTTGGCGCGGAAGGAGACCGTTTGCGTCTCGTCGTGTATGTCGGTCAGCGTGAATACCAGCGCGGAAAAGTCCCGCTCCCCCGCCACCGACGGAACCGCGTAAAACCGAAAGAGCGGATCGGCGCGGGTAAACGCGGCGACGTCCAGAATATGCCCGAACGACAGGACGGCGCCGGGGACCAGCGACACCTGCAAGCCGGGCTTGGGCAGCTCCGCGTTGTAAACGGCGGACGCCTCGGGCTTGGACAGCCAATACGCGTCGCCGTAAACGGTAAAATATTCCTTCTGCTTTTCGACAACCTTTCCGTTGTCGATAAACACGTATTCGAGCGTGTACTTGCCCGCTTGGGAGAGCGTCACCCGATCGAGGGAATACGCGTCGCCCGAGGGGAATATCACGGTCGTCACGGCGGTGATTTGCTTGCCGCCGACCGTCGCGGTCGGACGCGGCAGCGTAAACGTGCCGCCCAGCTCATACGCGTCGGAAAGGGTCTCGGAAACGCCGACGACCGCCAAGGCGCCCGAGCGACCGGACGCGTCCGAGCGGTCGGACACAAAACGCGGCGCGGCGCCGATAACCGCCAGCAACAACAGCGCCGTTGTCAAAACCGCCGTAATTTTTTTCATATCCCTGCCATTCTCCTTATATAAAATAGATCTGTTCCGGGTCGTGAATACATGACCTAATCCTTTAGTCCGCCGAATGTGAGGTTGCCGTAGATCCTGCGGTGAAACAGCAGGAAGATGAGGAGGATCGGGATCAAAAGCATGACGGCGCCCGAAACCTGTACGGGCAGGTTGCTGACCGCGTTTTCGTTGGAATCCCGAAACAGCAGGAGTCCGTAGGCCATTGTCGGGGAGGACGGCATATAGATGAGCGGCGTCATGTAGTCGTTCCAATACGAGATAAATTGCAGCAAAAACACCATCAAAAAGGTGGTGGACGCCATGGGCAGCATAATCTTTAAAAACACGCTCATGTGGGACGCGCCGTCCACCGTCGCCGCGTCGGTAAACTCCTGCGGCAACGCCTTGAATTTGGCTTGAAAGATCAAAAAGTACATCCCTAAAAAGTTTGCTTTCATGATCCAAAGCCCCCAAACGCTGCCGTACAGGCCGGTCGACTTGGCCATTTGGATCTGGGAGGGCAGCGCGCCGACGATCGGGATAAACATCGTCACGATGACCACCGTCGTGAGCACCTTAGAATAGAAAAACTTGTAACGCGCCGTGCAGTAGGACGTCACGCAGATCACCGTGGTCTGCGTAAGGGCGCAGCCGCCCGCATAGAGGAGCGACGTCAAAAACATATCCTCGATAAAAAAGGTCTTCATGCTTGCGCCGGAACGCACCGTGACAAACAGGTGGTCAAACGCCGTGATAAAATTGCGGAACACAAGCCTGGTGGGCAGCGCGACGCCGGTCAGGTTAAACTCGTCATAATCCTTTAGCGCCATAAGCAGTCCCCAGCCGATCACGGTCAGCAGCGAAACCGAATACAGGACGAGCACGACAAAGACAATCGCCGCGTACAGGTTGAAGGAAAACCGTTTTTTTCTCTTGATGCCTGTCATTGTTTCTCCCCTCAATCCGCGCTCGGGCCAAAGCGTTCGAGCAATTTTTTGGTTGCGAGCGTCAGCGGGACGGCGGTCGCGGTCAGGATCAAGCCCATGGCCGAGAGGCGCGGGTACTCGGGCACCGATCCGCGCAGGGTCATCTGCGTCATATAATATCCCACGGTTTTGAGCCGGTCGGGGGCGTTCATCAAAAAAAACGAGTACAAGCCGAGGTCGTTGGTCAAAAACCCGCTCACGCCCAGCGTCAAAAACATCGCGAGGACGGGATAGATCGAGGGCAGGACGATATACCACAATTCTTGCATATTGTTTGTGCCGTCCAGCTGCGCGGCCTCGATGACGGACTCGGAAATTTGGCTCATCGAGCTCGAATAAAACAGCACCGAGCCGCCGAACGACAGCCATATCCCATAAAAAAGCACGGTCCCTAGGCTGGTCGCGGCGTTGGACAAGAGCCCGCCGCCGGTCAGCAATTTTTTGCCGAACAACTTTTGCCAAACCTCGGGCACGACGCTCTCGGCAAAATGCGTATAGATCAGCACCATGATGACGCCCGATATGAGCGACGGCACAAACAGCACCACCCTAAGCGTCTTGTAGCCAAACATTTTTTTATAGACATAGTAGGAAAAAAACAGCGACAGCGGCAGCGGAATGACATAGCCCAGCAGCTGATTGAGTATGGCGTTTGTAAACGCGGATTTCATATCGGCCTGCAAAAACAGCAGGTTCCACGCCCGCGAAAAGCTCTCGAAGCCGACCCAGCGAAAGGTGTTTGCGGCGACGTCGTATTCTTTAAACGCGAGGAGGACGGAGTTGATGTTGACGCCCAAATAAAACACGGCAAACTGCGCGGTCGGCCAGGCGAGCATAAGGATATAAAAAATCAGGGCGCCGCGCTTTCCCGCCGATACGCCCCTGCTTTTTCGGGTCTTGCCGCGAGAAAGGCCGACGCGCAGGTCGTACAAAACGTTTCCGACAAACCGCCAAAGGCTCTTGCGCTCCCTGTAGGCAGGTTCGGCGGACATTTTTTTTCTTGACATTTATTGCCTCCCGATCAACTCGTTTTAACAAATGTCCCCGTCACGCCAGGGTGGACCACAGCCCCGCGCGGTAATCGCGTATGCCGGAAAATAGCTCGGCGGGCGTATACAGCTTGACATTGTCGGCGATGCTGACCGGCTTGCCGTCAACATAGCTCGACCGCATCATCGAATCGATGACCGAACTGTTTTTGATATATTTTTCGGACTGCGAATAGGGATACACGATGTCGAAATTGTCGCTTTGGTGCAGCTTGTAGAGGTATTTGCCAAAGCCCGAAAGCTGCTCGACCTGCGCGTCGGACAGCGTATAATCCAAATCGCGGAAGCTGTTGGTCAGCACCGAAAACTCGGCGAGGCTCTCCTGCGTGTAGCAAAATTGCAAAAATTCCTTGGCGAGCGCGTGCTTAAAGGTGGGCGTAGCCTTGGCGATCATGCCAAACGCCACCTTTCCGTCAAACACCGTCTGCTTGCCCGACCGGCTCCCGTCCGCCTTGGGAAAGGGCAAAAACCCAAACCGCCGGTCGTATTTTCCCATGCCGAACTTTTCCATGGCGGTAAACGTGGCGTTTGCCTCGTTTTCCCACCAGACGCCCTCCAAAATCATGGCGATCGACTGCGATCCGTTGTAGGACGAGTACAGAAAATCGTTTTGCGCCTGCATATGGGTATACGTCAGCGAGCCCGTTTTGCTGTCGTTGCTGTACCCGTCGCCTTTGACGACCCGGCTCAAAAAGTCGATCGAATGATAGAGCCCCGCCTGCGCGCCCAGCTCATAGCCGTTTGCCGGGGTGATCGCCATGTCGCCCTTGGGGCTGATCGCGCCGCCTCCCGAAACGCTGACCAGGCTTTTCGCCGTGTCGTCAAACGAAAAGTTGAGACCCATCTGCGCGGCGCCCTCATAATCGGCCCAGGCCGAGACCATCACGTCGTGAAAATAGGTGCCGCTGTTTCGCCCCATCCAGTTAAAGGGGGTGATCCCCCTTTGATGCGCCATATAGTCGCACAGGGCAAAAAACTCGTCATAGGTCGCCGGCATCCCGTCGTCGTGCGTATCAAATTCGCCGTCCGGCCCTTTCGACAGCCGACCCGCCCCCGTATACACGCCGTCCGCAAACGCGCCGGGCACCGAATACCCGCCGCCGTCCACGAGATAGAGCCCCTCGTTTTCGAAAAGGTCGATGTCATACACGATGCCCATATAGACCGAATAGTGCGGCAGGGCATAATATTTTCCGCCGTACTTTAAAAACTCGACCTCCTGCGGGGTCATCTTGTCTTCGATCGACTTCGATTCGCCGTACTTGGTCAAGGGCTGGGTGGCAATATCGGATATATCCAAAAATAAATCCTGTATGATATAGTCGTACAGCGGCACATTCTGTGTAAAAAATACCTCGTTGGTCGCGTTGAGCAGGCGCGACTGTATGTCGCTGCCCAGCAATTTTATGTTGTCCGGCATGATCTGCACGCCCTTTTTACCGGTCTCGTAGACATCCTCGGCGTGCAGCGCCTCGAATTTCGTTTTTAGCCTGTCCAGCCACTCCGAACCGAAGCCGCCGTTAAAGTTTAGGACATACAGCTGCGTTTTGGTCGGGTCGGCGGCGACCTCGTGCCGGTCTCTCCCCTTGCAGGCGGACAGCGCGGGCAGACAGAACAGGCACACGGCCAGACAGAGTAACATTTTGCGAATTGTTTTCATAAAACCTCGTATAGTGAGCTTGCTTTAAATTTAACTGCCCTTGGCAGCTAGCAACTCACACGACCGCGTTTCGCGCTGACGCTTTCGTTCAAATGATGCTGACGCTTTCATTTGAACGAGGGATACGGCGCTTTTTTACAAAAAACGTCGTTTTTGTAAAAAAGATTTAAGAAAATAGCCCGTGTCCGCGGCAACGCGGGGGATTTAAGAAAATAGCCCGTGTCCGCGGCAATGCGCGGACTTTCTGCCAAAAGCGCTGACATTTTCA
>JAIRRW010000019.1 GCA_031255775.1 Clostridiales bacterium | reverse complement strand
GCTGAGAAAAAAACGGTTCGATTTTGTCAAGGCCGCCGCTTCGGGGTATTTGGATCGGCACCCCGACGACGAAAAAACCGCGCTGACGCTGCTCGCGGCGATCCACGGACAGGGCGTCGAGCCGCCGCGCGCAAAGGATACGGATGCGCTCGAAACGGCGCTGGCGCTGTGCGATTCGTTTTTGTCGCGCGGCCTTGCGGCGCCCGCCCCCTTTCGGTACGCGAAGGGGCTGTGCCTATTGGGGCTGGGCGGACTGTCGGCCGCGATCGACGCCTTTGCCGAATGTCTGGAGGCCGACCCCGAGTACCGACCCGCGCGGGCGATGCTCCTCCGGCTGAAACGGACGCTTACGTCCGCGTAAGCTCGGCGGAGCGGACAGATATATATTTTTTATAAAACCGTTTGAGCACAAGGATTCCGTATAAAATATCGACGGCGGTCAGGAGGACGATCAGGCACGCAAAGACCATGGCCACGACAAAAAAACCGTAGGATCTGGACGCCGCGCCGCCCGGGCCGTGGAACAGCGGCTGATTGAGCCAGCCGTACAGCGTCCCCGCCAGGCCGTATACGCAATACAGCGTCAAGAGGATCAGCGCGATAAAGACGACCGTCAGGACGATGTGCAGCGTCCTGATCTTTTTGGACACGACCGCGCCGTTTTCGCGGCTGTCTGCGGTTTCGCAGACGGGCGGCTTTTTTTCGTTTTTTTCGCTCATGCCTGCCACCGCTCGTCCAATGTGAACGGAATCAACGCGCCGTCCGCGAAATACCCGGCCTCGCCGTAATTTTGGATGTACCGCGCGCGCCCTGCCTCGGCAAAGCGGCGCAGCTCGGCTTTGAGGGCGTTGGGGGTGACCATGCCCCCCACCGTGATCCGTCCCGCCTCGGGCAGGGCGGCGTTCCAGCCGTCAAGCGCAAACGCGGTACAGTTGTAAAAGAACGCCCAGCGGTCGTCGGCGATGATATGCGCGGACAACGCGTCCAGCCCCGCCGCGTCGATCCCTGCCGACAGGGTCGTGCAGGAGTCGTACTTGCCGATGTCGTAGTAGACCGACTCTAGGTTGTACCAAACGCCGGTATGCGCCGACGTGGCCCAGCTGCCCACGCTGACCTCCCCGCCCGGCGGCAAAACGAACCGGCCGACGACGAGGTCCCCCTCCGAAAGATTTTTGACCGATAGGAAGGAATGGCCGAAGTTTGGGACCATAAACGGCGCGCCGTACGACCCGTCGAAGGTGTGGACGGTCAGCTCGGCTACGGGCGCCGCCGCTTTGGGCAGGGTGCGGTCGGGCTCGCCGCCGCAGGACGAAAGGAACGGACAGCAGAAAATTGCCGCCAATAAAAGGAGGCTAAGAGCGGCGTTTGCCGGTTTTTTCTCTCTTGTCGTCAATGCGATTTTCGCCATTATCCGTTAGTATACCAAAAATTCCGTAAAACTCACCGCAGGGTCATTTCTTCGCTGCAAACGCTTTGCGCAAATTCCTTTTCGTGGCTGACCAAAATCAGACAGCCCCGGTAGTTTAGGAGCGCCTCCTTTAAGGCCTCCTTGGCCTTGACGTCCAAATGGTTGGTCGGCTCGTCCAGCAGCAGGATGTTGGAGGGGGTGTTCATGATAGTCAGGAGGCGAATACGCACCTGCTCGCCGCCGGAGAGGTTTTTGACGGGCTTTAGCGCCATGTCGCCCTTGATCCCCACCCGCGAGAGCTGCGCGCGCACCTCCTTGACGTTGAATTTCGGGAAGCAGCCGCCGATATAGTTGAAGGCGTTGGTCTCCTCGTTGCGAAATTCTAAATCCTGCTCGAGGTACGCTTTTTTTGCCGCCGGATGAAAACGGCAGTTGCCGGAGAGCTTGGGGATAAAGCCCATGACCGTTTTGAGAAAGGTGCTCTTGCCGATCCCGTTGATCCCGCGCACCCACAGCCTTGTATCGCCCTTGATATGGAGGCCGATGGGCGAGAGGAGCGGCGTGCCGTATCCGATGACGAGGTCCTCGACGACCAGCATATCCCTCGTATTGAGGTGCTCGCCCGGAAAGGAAAAATGCGCGTCCAGCACGGCCTTGGGCTTGTCCAAAACGTCCATGCGCTCCAGCATTTTTTTGCGGCTGTTGGCCATGCCCGCCGTCGCCGCCCGCGCCTTGTTTTTGTTGATATACTCCTCCATCCGCTTGATCTCGGCCTGCTGGCGCTCGTAAGATTCGGCGTACTGCCGGACGTTCATTTCGTGCTGCTCGATAAACTTGTCGTAGTTGCCCGCGTACTTTTTGATGGTGCCGTTTTCGATGCTGACGACGTAGCGGCAGACCGCGTTTAAAAACGCGGTGTCGTGCGAGATGACCATAAAGGTCTTGTCATAGCCGTTTAAAAACTTGACCAGCCAGTCGATATGCTCGGTATCCAAAAAGTTGGTGGGCTCGTCCAGCAGCATGACGTCGAGGTCCTCTAGGATCAGCTTAGAAAGCATGACCTTGGCACGCTGGCCGCCCGAAAGCGTCCCGACGACGGTCTCGTACCCAAAGCCGCCCACGCCCAAGCCCCCCGCCACCTTTTTGATCTGGGCGTCGATGTCGTAAAAATGCGCGTCGGTCAGCCGGTCCAACATTCGGTTGCTCTTTTCGATCATGCGGTCCAGCTCGGCCGGGTCGGAGACGCCCCCCATCTCCCCGTACAGCGCTTGCAGCTTTTCGTCCAGCTCGTAGAGATGCTGAAAGGCCGTGCGCAGATAATCCATGACCGACAGCGACCGATCGATGTCGGCGTGCTGGTCGAGATAGCCGTACCGAATGTTGTTGAGCCACTGAATCTCGCCCGCGTCCCACATGATATTGTGCGCGATGATGTTGATAAAGGTACTCTTTCCCGCGCCGTTTAAGCCGACGATGCCCACGTGCTCGCCGTTGTTGATGTCCAGGCTCGCGTCCTTAAACAGGACCTTATCCTCAAACATATGGCTAAGGTTTTTTATTTTTAAAATGCTCATAAATCCAATTACCGTTTTTTTATACGTAGCCTTTTTTTGAGACTGACCGCTTTTGATACGCAACCGCCTGGGTTGCGCCGCACGCAGCGCGTATCAAGCGCCGTATCGATTTTTCCTAGCCGTTGGTGAATCTCGTATTATATACATAAACCTCCCGAATGTCCACATTCTTGCCCTTGACAAGCGCCTTGCCGGCGTTGGTGCGGCTCTCGATGGAGATGGCCTCGGTGCTAAAGGCGCTCAAATAGTCGTCGTTGACCTTTAGGATGACCTGATAGGGATGGGTCACATAGCCCGCAAAGACCAGCTCGGCGCCGTTGGAGGCTTTAAAGTCGATGATCTTGACGCCCTTGCGGTAACGCGCCATCACGTCGATGTCGGCGGCGATCACCCGCTTGGCGTACCCGCGGTCGGTGACGACGACCACCTCGCCCCCGTCGCCGATCTGCCGGATCATCACGCAGCCGTCGCCGTCGTTTAACTGGATGCCGCGGACGCCGCCCGACACCCGCCCTTGGATGGGAATGTCGTTCATCTCGGCGTTTAGGCACATACCCGACCTTGTGACAAACATCAGCGAACAGCCCTCGCGCTCCTCCTCGGCGCCGACGACGGTGTCGCCCTCCTTGAGCTTGACCGCCAAAAAGGAGGTTTTTCCGACGTTATACTCCGACCAGGCCGATTTTTTGACCATGCCGCCCGCCGTGTAAATGAGGAGGTTTTTGTCGGGAACCTCCTTGCCGACGACCTGAATATAGACGATTCGCTCGTCCGGGTCGGCCTCGGGAAACAGGCTTTGCAGCGTCATGCCCTTGTCGCGCCACTTGCCCTCCTCGATCAGGCTGATGTCGAATTTATAGCAGTTGCCGAGGCTGGTGAAGCACATGATGCGCTCCGCCCCCGTCGCGTCCACGATGACCGGCGCGATCTCGTTGAGGGCGCCCGACTCGAAGGTCGTCCTTTGGATGGTATGAAAGTATTTTAGGGTCATGCGCTTGACGTTGCCCCGCGCCGTCATGACGATCGCCGAATCCTCGATCTCGATCTTGACGCTGTTGTCCGCGACCTTGTAGGCGCCCTCGTCCTTTAGGATGATCGAACGGCGCTTTTGGTTGTACGCCTTTTTGATCTCCAGCATTTCGGTCTTGACGATCTCCATCTGCATCTTTTTAGAACCCAAGACCGCCGTCAGGTACTTGATGCGCTCTCTAAGCTCCTTTAGCTCCTGCTCCAGCTTAAAGACCTCTAAGCGGGTGAGGCGCGCCAGCCGCAAATCTAAGATCGCCTCGGCCTGCCGGTCGCTCAGCTCAAACCGCTTTTTTAAATTTTCCTTGGCCTCGGGCGTGGACTTGGACGCCTTGATGATCGCGATGACCTCGTCGATATTTTGCACCGCGATGACAAGCCCCTCTAGGATATGCTCGCGCTTTTTGGCCATGTCCAGCTCGTGCCGGGTGCGCCGCACGATAAAGTCGCGCTGATAATTGACATAGTATTCGATGATCTCCATCAGCCCCATCAGCTTGGGCTTGGCCTCGGCGATGGCGACCATGTTGATCCCGAAGGTGGTCGAAAGGTTTGTGGACTTAAAGAGCGCCGCGATGATCTCGCCCGGATCGCAGTCCTTTTTGACGCGAATGACGGCACGCATACCGTTGCGGTCGGACTCGTCCGCGATGTCGCTGATGCCCATCAACGCGCCCTTTTTCTCCTCGCGGATCTTCATGATATTTTCTAAAAGCGCCGCCTTGTTGACCTGATACGGCAGCTCGTCGATGACGATCTGGCGCTTGTCGTTGTCGGCGTTTTCGATGTGCATTTTGGCGCGGACGGTGATCTTGCCGCGACCCGTGCGATAGGCCTTTTCGAGCTCGTCCCCCGCGATGATATAGCCGCCGGTCGGAAAGTCCGGCCCCTTGATGATCTTCATGATCTCTTTGAGCTTGATCGTCGGGTTGTCGATAAAGGCGACCGCCGCGTCGATGGACTCGCCCAAATTGTGCGTGGGAATGTTGGTGGCCAGCCCCACCGCGATGCCGCTGGCGCCGTTGACCAACAGGTTGGGGAAGCGCCCCGGCAGCATATCCGGCTCCATGAGCGAATCGTCAAAGTTGCAGCTCCACCTGACAAGCTCGTCCTTGGGCTCGCCCAAATCCTTTAAGAGCTCCATCGCAAGCGGCGTCAGCTTTGCCTCGGTATACCGCATGGCCGCCGCGCCGTTGCCGTCGATGTCGCCGAAATTCCCCTGGCCGTCCACCAGTGTCGAACCCATATTAAAGGGCTGCGCCATCCTGACCAGCGCCTGATAGACCGAGCTGTCGCCGTGCGGGTGATATTTGCCCAGACAGTCGCCCACTACTCTGGCGCACTTGCGGAAGGGTCGGTCGGGATGGAGCCCCAGCTCCAGCATATCAAACAGGATGCGGCGCTGAACCGGCTTTAGGCCGTCCTCCACCCGCGGCAGCGCGCGGTCTAAAATGACGTATTCGGAATAGGGGATCATGGATTCGTGCATGACGTCTTCCATGGACTTTAGGACAATCCCTTTCTCCTCGGTTTCGAGCGTTTCGCCGGCATTTGTGTTGTCGGGCTGTTTTTTCTTGGCCATCTTGCACTCCGTTATCGTCTGTCGTCGGTTATTGGATCTGTTTCTTTCGACCAATCGCCGTGATTGGTTGCAAGAACAGGTCCTTATTGAACTAATTCGGCAAAGGTATCCTGCTTGTTAAAATTGGCGTGCTCGATGATATAGTTGCGGCGCTGCTCAACCGCGTCGCCCATCAAAATGGACACCATTTTTTCGGCGTTGGCCGCCTCGTCGATGGTCACCCGAATCAGCTTGCGCCGGTCGGGGTCCATCGTGGTCTGCCAGAGCTGCTCGGCGTTCATCTCGCCCAAGCCCTTATAGCGCTGGAGCTCGGTCCCCCGCCCCATCTTTCTCTTCATTTCGTCCAGCGCGATGTCGTCGTAGACGTATTCGACCTGATCCTTTTTCTTGATGCGGTACAGCGGCGGCAGCCCGATATACACATAGCCCTCGGTGATGAGCTCGCGCATATACCGATAAAAAAAGGTCAATAGGATCGCGCGGATATGAAGCCCGTCCTGGTCGGCGTCGGACAGAATGATCACCCGGTGATAATTGAGGTCCTTGACGTTGAAGTCGTCGGTGATCCCCGCGCCCAGCGCGGAAATGATCGTCCGGATCTCCTCGTTGGCCAGCACCTGGTCGATGCGCTTTTTTTCGGCGTTTAAGGGCTTGCCCCTAAGCGGCAGAATGGCCTGAAACGAACGGTTCCGCGCCTGTGTGGCGGTGCCGCCCGCGCTGTCCCCCTCGACGATAAACAGCTCGTTTTGCTCGGGCTTTCGCCCCGAACAGCTCTTGAGCTTGCCCACGGTATTAAAGCTGTCCAGCGAATTTTTTTGCCGGGTCAGCTCCTTTTCCTTGCGCGCGGCCTCGCGCACCTTGGCCGCCACCATGGCCTTTTTGATCATGATGTCGGCGACGTTTTTCTCCCGGTCGAGATAGTCGGTCAGCTCGGTGTTGACGATGTTTTCGCAGGCGATCCGGGCGTCGGTGTTGCCCAGCTTGGTTTTTGTCTGCCCCTCAAACTGCACGTTTTGCATCTTGACCGACAGGACGGCGGTCAGCCCCTCCCGATAGTCGTCGCCCACTAGGTTGGAGCTCTTGTTTTTAAAGACGCCCGCCTTTCGCACCAGCTCGTTCATGACCTTGGTGAGCGCCGCCTTGACGCCGGTCTCGTGCGTGCCGCCCTCGGTCGTCGGAATGTTGTTGACGTAAGAAAAGATGTTTTCGGTGTAGGCGTCGGTGTATTGCAGCGCCATCTCCATCCGGATGCCGCCCGACTCGCCCGAAATAAAGACGGGCTCGGGAAAGGCCGGCGACTTGGTCTCGTTGAGGTACTTGACAAAATCGACAAGCCCGCCCCCATAACAGTATTCGCGCACCAGATAACCGTTTTCGTTTTGTACCCGCTCGTCGGTCAGGACGATCCTGAGGCCGCGGTTCAAAAAAGCCAGCTCCTTGAGCCGCCGCGCCACCGTCTCGATATTGAAACGGGTGGTCTCGAAAATGCGGCCGTCCGGCATAAACCGAATATACGTGCCGGTCTTGGCCGTCTTTTGGCCGGTGTCCAGCAGCTTGTACTTGGGGACGCCGCCCCGCACCTTGCCCGAGGCGTCGGGCTTGGACTCAAATTCCATGCGGTAGGTCGTGCCGTTTTTGCAGACCTCGACCTTAAGCCATTCGGAGAGGGCGTTGGTCACCGACGCGCCCACGCCGTGCAGGCCGCCGGAGGTGACGTAGCTGTCGTTGTCAAACTTGCCGCCCGCGTGGAGCTGCGTAAAGACGACCTCGACGCCGCTGACCTTCATGGTCGGGTGAATGTCCACCGGGATGCCGCGGCCGTTGTCGGCGACCGAGGCCGAGCCGTCGAAATGCAGGACGACGTGGATCTCGTTGCCAAAGCCGTTTGTCACCTCGTCGATGCCGTTGTCCACGATCTCCCACAGAATGTGGTGGAGCCCCTTAGACCCCGTCGAACCGATATACATACTGGGGCGTACCCGTACGGCGTCCAGCCCCTCTAAAACCTTAATATCCTTTGCGTTATAATCCTTAGCCAACTGTATGGCCTCCTTGGCGTAAACGGCTTCTCTTGTGTTTAACCTCGGCCATTATACCATATATCGTGGTATTACACAATCGATTCGCGGCCGTTTTTATACAAACAAAAAAGGCGAATCCCTTTAGAACGCGCCTCAATCGTCAATTGTTGTATAACTATTTATTTTTATGTATAATTATGCAATGCAGCTTTCGATAAAAGCCAGAATATCGGCGTAAACGGCCTGCCGATCGATCTCGTTGAGGATCTCGTGCCGGGCGTTTTCGTAAATTTTGACGGTCGGCTCGTACCCCATCGCGCGGTAGCGGGCGGCCAGCTTTTGCACCAGCTTTGCGTCCTTTCCGCCCACGTGGTCGCGCTGCCCCGACGTCAGATACAGCCGAACGGCCGGGTTTGCGGCCGCCCCGTTGTCCCCGGCAATGGCGAGCAGACCGCCGAAAAACCAATAATAAAACCCGTAAGAGCAGGTATAGCCGCAATACGGATCGACGTTGTATTTGCCGACCTCCGCCTTGTCCCGGCTCAGCCAGGCGTTTAGCCCCTCTTTAAATTTGCGGTCGTAGCTGCGAAAGGTGAGCCCCGCCAGAATGTCGCCCGGCTGGTCTTTCTTCTTTTTTAGACGCGCCTTTGCGATCGCCCGACCCATTTTGACCGCCGCGCCCGCCATCAACGCGCTGCCCGACAGCACGCAGCCCGCCAATTCGTCCGTCCCCCGCAGGAGATAGGCCTGGCTCAAAAAGGAGCCGTAGCTATGTCCCAAAAGCACCAGCGGCAGGCCGTACCTCTCCCGAAACCGTCGGCTCAACGCCCGCATATCCTCTACGGTCAGCGCGAAAATATCCCCCTCTCCGGCCAGCCCCAGCGCCTCCGGATCGGTTTCGCCGTGCCCCCTGTGATCGTCCCCAAACACCAAAAAACCCCGCGCGTTTAGGTATTGCGCAAACGCGTCGTACCGGGCGATGTGCTCGGCCATGCCGTGCGAGATCTGAACCATCGCCTTGGGGGCTTCGCATTCCCAGACGGCGACGCTGAGCGCCTTGCCGTCGGCGGCGGTAATTATTTCCCGTTTCATCCTTCCTCCTTGCGCCGGAGCCGACGCGGCCATGCCGTCGTCACACCCCGCCAGCCTTTCGCATACATACTACAAGCGCCTTTTACATACGCTAATTATACCAAAGGAGCGCGGGAAAAGTCAATGCCTAAACGGATCGTATTATGCGGCGGCGGAACGGCCGGCCATGTCATGCCCAACCTTGCCCTCCTGCCCTATTTAGAAAAAGCCTTTGACGAGATCCATTATATCGGGTCTGCGGACGGCCTTGAGGCGGATATCCTCAAACCCTATAGAAACGTCGGCTTCCACACGATCTCCTGCACCAAGCTGGTTCGCTCCCTGCACCCCAAAAATCTCCTGATCCCCTTTAGACTGCAAAAGAGCGTCGGCGAGGCAAAACGCCTCCTACGGGAGCTTGCGCCCGACGTCATTTTTTCAAAGGGCGGCTACGTCGCGCTCCCCGTCTGCCTGGCCGCAAAGGGTATCCCCCTCGTCATGCACGAGAGCGATTTGGGGCTGGGTCTTGCCAACCGGCTGGCCTACGGGCGCTGCGACAAGCTGCTGACGTCGTTTTTACTCGACCCCATGCCCGCCAAGGCCGTGCATACCGGCGCGCCCCTGCGCCGCGAGCTGTATTTCGGCCGAAAGGACGCCGTCCAAAAAGAGTTCCCCTTTCGGGACGAAAAACCGCTCCTTCTCGTCACCGGCGGCTCGCAGGGCGCGGTGTCCGTCAATCGGGCGGTCTACGGCGCGCTGGACGATCTCTTAAAGAAATTCAACGTCATCCACCTCGTCGGAAAAAAGAACATTGACGGCAAAACGCGGCCGGGCTATTACCAGCTCGGCTTTACCGACCGCATGGCGGACCTGCTTGCCGCGGCGGATTTTGTGGTGTCCCGCGGCGGCGCCAATACCCTATTCGAGCTCGTCGCGCTAAAAAAGCCCGCCCTCGTCATCCCGCTCGGCCGCGCGCAGTCCCGCGGCGACCAAATCCACAACGCCGAATATTTCCGGCGGCGCAATTGCGTCAACGTGCTGATGAGCGAAAGCCTGACGCCGACCGCCCTCTCCAACGCGCTGGACACCCTAAAAGCGGACGCCAGCCGCCTGACAAAAGGCATGAGCGAAGCCAAGCACATCGACGGCACCGCCAAAATATCCCAAATCCTCCAAGACTGTATCCGGGAATAAAAAGGGCACCGCCTCCCTCCTCTTTATGTTATACACGAAAAACGCGGGTACAACGCGCCGTTCGACAAGAGATTTTGTCGAAACGGGCGAAGTACCCGCTTTTTTTGCGGATTGGGATATTAGACCTGTTCTATGCTGAAAATATTGGCCGAGCGACCGCCTTTAGGGGGTTAGGGCGTGGCCGGGGGGTTGGGCTGGATGATGATCCCGCCGATGGCGTCGCCGTCGCCGATCACCTGCGGCAGCTTGCCGTCCCAGGTATCCAGATAATTGATGTAGCGCATATATTGCTCCAACAGGAGATATTGCTGTTGGGTAGCCGCCGATGTATCGATGCTGTATTCGTAGGAGACGACCTGACCCTGCTCGTCCAAAATCGGTTCTTCGGCGATGGGGAGACCCAGCATCCGCGCCGTCTCGACGTACTGAATTTTGAGCGCCCGGGCGGCGCCCTCGGCGATCGCGGCTTGGGCGTCGGCCTCGCCCTTGGCCGCGGCCAGCGCTCTTTCGGCGTTGAGCTTCGCGACGGCGAGGTCGGCCTCGGCCTTGATTTCGGCGACCTCGGCGCCTTCCTCGGCCTTGATCTTGGCCTGCTCGCGCGCGTACTCGGCCTCCAGTTTTTTCTGTTCGGCAATCATTTTTTCCTCGACGGCCTTTTCAAACGCGTCGCTAAAGGCCATGTCGGTGATGATCACCGATTCGACCGTGATAAAATATTTGCCCTGAATCCTTTCGATGTCGGTCTTGATGGCGGGCGCCAGATCGTTGCGCGATTCGATCAGCTTCATGGCCGTCTTGCTGGCCAAAACGCCCTTGGCCTCGCCCACCGACGCGTTGGCGACCGCGGCCTTCAGCTTATCCATGCCGTCGTAATTTTTTGCGATGTCCACCGCCTTTAGGGGGTCGATCTTAAACTGGACGATCAGCTGCACGGTCGCGGGCTGCGCGTCGTTGGTATATACCTCGGTCGGAATCTCCAGCTGCTGCACGCGCGCGTCATAAATGTCCAGCTTGGTGGTAAAAACATTGACGAAGTGCATCCCCGCGGTTTTGGCCTCCTTGGCCTCGCCAAAGACCTTGATGACGGCGATCTCGCCCGCGTCCACCGTCCTGATCCCGAAGGGGATGGTGATAAAGCAGAAAAGCATACACGCCGCAACGCCCAGCAGCACGAGAATGACGGGCTTTTTGACCCGGCCGTCGCGGGAGAGGCCATTCTTTTTTTTCCAATACCAGGCGACCGCGCCGCCGACCGCGCCCAAACCCAAAAGCGCGAATAAAAACCCTAAAAATACCGCCATTGTTTCCAGATAGTGTTGACACGAGGGTAAAAGCAAAAATCGGCCGATTATCATCTCGCGGAAAACACTACTTACCTCCTGTCTATGTTTTTACGATCCCATTATACAGCAGGCGGGCGGATTTTTCGACAAAAATCGCATTAAAAAATGATTAAATTTTTTTCCTTGGGCGTTTATGTGCCCGGCTTGATCTTTTTGGCGCATTTTTTTAGGATGAATTTGCGGGTCAGATCGATCGGGACGACGGTAAACGCGAGGCCGACCACCATAAAGAAGTGCGCGGGATGCAGGGGCGCGGTACCGGCAAGCGGGCCGCCGACGTATATCAGCATGAGCTGGATAAAGGCGATGCAGGACATAATGATGATAAACTGCTTGTTGGCTTTGAGGTTGCTTGCGATGCTGAGGCGGTGCGTCCGCGCGTTGAGGGAGGAAAAGATCGCGGCAAACATAAAGAGTGAGAAAAACGCCGTGGACATATAATTTTCGGGCAGGAAGGCAAAGGCGAACCGCAGACGGCTGCTGTTTAAGAACGACAGGCACAGCGCCGCCGTATAGATACTGCCCGTCAGAATCTCGCTCCACATATACGGATTGATCAGGGGGTCGTTTAGGGGCTTGGGCGCTTCGGTCAGGTATTCGGGCCGCGGCCGCTCGCCGCTATACGCCAAGCCGCCCAGGGTGTCCATGACCAAATTGATCCACAGCATTTGCGTGACGGTGATGGGCGACATTATCCCCAAAAAGGGCGCGACGACGGAGATGAACACGGCGGAAAAGTTGACCGTGATCTGAAAGATGATAAACTTGCGAATACTTTTATAGATGGTTCGGCCGTAGGAAACCGCCTTTACGATGGACAGGAAGTTGTCGTCTAAAATGACGATGTCCCCCGCCTCCTTCGCGACCTCGGCGCCGCTGCCCATCGAGAACCCCACGTCGGCGGCCTTGAGCGCGGGCGCGTCGTTGATGCCGTCCCCGGTCATGCCGGTAACGAGGCTCAAGTCCCGCGCGATGCGCACCAGTCGGCTCTTGTCGCCCGGCAGCGCGCGCGCGACCACCCTGAGCTTAGAAAGAATTTTTTTGATGTCCGCGTCCGACAGGGCGGCCAGCTCTTCGGAGGTCATGACAAGCTCGGTTTCGTCCTTAACGATGCCGCATTCCTGCGCGACCGCCCTTGCGGTCAGCTTGCTGTCGCCGGTAATCATGACGGTCTGGATGCCCGCGGCCTGCAACTGCCTGACCCCCACAACGGCCTCGCGCCGCACCCTGTCGCGAATGCCCACAAGGGCGACCAGCACCATGCCGTCCGGCAGCGCGCCGTCCCTTAAACCCTGCTCGGCGTAGGCCGCGGCGACCACGCGCACCGACCGTCCGTTTAGGTCGGCGACGGCGTCGTACAGCACCTTTTTGTCTGTCAGATCTTGCGGCTGTCCCTGCGCGTCCAAAAAACGATTGCAAAAGGCCAATATCTTTTCGGGCGCGCCCTTAAACAGGGTCAGCCGTTTTCCCCCCGCCGTCATCTCCGCCGCCATATATTTGCGGTCGCTCGTAAAGGGCAGGGTTTCGCCCTTTTGCGCAAAGCGCCTTTCGCCGGGCAGCCTTTGCGCGTAGGAGAGAAGCGCCCGGTCGGTGGCGTTTCCGCCCACGGCCTTGCCGTCGATCATGGCCGCGCCGTTGTTTAGCGCGAGGCTAAAGCAGAGCATTTCGCTCAGGCGTCCGCCGATGTCCCGGCACGCGTCCCGGGCCGAAAGCCGCCCGTTGCCGCCCAGAACCAAGTCGCTGACCTCCGGCTTTCCGGCGGTGAGGGTGCCCGTCTTGTCGGAAAAGAGAATGTTCATGCTGCCCGCCGTTTCGATGCCGTTTAGACGCCGGACCAGCACGTTGTCCCGAAACATTCGGCGCATATTGGCGGACAGAACGACGGTGATCATCATCGGCAGCCCTTCGGGCACGGCCATGACGATGACGGACACGGCCAGCGTAAGCCCTTTTAAAAGGTGCGCCAACACCGCGCGCCAGTCCGAAAAAAAGAGCCCGATCTTGGCAAAATCAAAGCCGTTTTGGATAAAAACGGCGCTGAACAGATAGGCGATACACACCAGTCCCGCGCCGATATAGCCAAAGAGACTGATCTTTTTGGCGGTCCTTTCGAGCTGACGCTTCAACGGGCTGATCGGCGTCTCCTCCTGCAACTCGGCCGCGATACGGCCGTAATAGGTCTGATCGCCGACATGGGAGATCCGCATGATCCCTTCGCCGCCCACGACCACCGTGCCGCCAAACAACAGCTCGCCGGACAGGAGGTCGTCCCGCCGATTTTGCGTACGCGCCGCCGGGTATTTGTGCGCCTCCTTGGTCTCGCCGTTCAGCGCCGACTGATCGACGTCCAGCCGGCCGCCTAAAATCACGCCGTCGGCGGGTACGCGGTCGCCCGCCGAGAGCAGCACCATATCGCCCACGACCAGCTCGGACATCCATATATGTTGGGTCTCGCCGTCGCGCTTGACGCGGCAGCGGATTTTGGCCGCCTCCTGCTGCAGCTTTTCGAAGGCGGCGGCGCTCCCCGCCTCGGATACCGTCGAAACCAGCGTCACCGCCAGTATCGTGGCGGCGATGCCCAGCGTCTCAAACCAATCCGAGCTTTGAAACAAAAAAATCAGGTTGATCCCGAGAGCCAGCAGCAGGATGCGGATCATCGGATCGCCGAAGTTCTCTAAAAATTTGCGAAAAAACCCCTTGCGCTTGACCTTGGTCACGACGTTTGGGCCCGACGTCCTCAGGGAGTCGGCAACCTCGCCGCTCGACAGCCCCCGATAATCGCCGGGATTGAAAAGACGCTTACACTTTAACAGTTCTGACATAGTAGTATTGTATGACCGATTGTCCTTAAAAAGACCCCTTTTTACCGGGTAGGAAAGCCTGCTCATTGCCGCAAACACGGGCATAGCTACTTTTTTGCGCGCCAAAAAAGTACCGCAAAAAAAGCGCCGGGGGACACTGTTGAGCTTCTGTTCTTTTGCCGGCGTGGCAAAAGAACCAAAAGCACGCTGGGGACACTGTTGAGCATACGTTCTTTTTGTATATCCCAAAAAGAACCAAAAAGAATCTGGGGACACTGTTGACTGTGTCCCCAGACCCCCGCAACAACCTACTTTTAGAAAAAGTAGGCAAAAATTCTGTATGAGGTTGAGCTATTATATTGCCGTTTTTGTGCTCAAAGGTAAGCAAAAGTCCTGTATGGACGTTGGAAACGCAGACAAAGAACAGTAAATAAATTCTTTTTTACAAAAACGACGTTTTTTGTAAAAAAGTGCCGTATCCCTCGTTCAAATGAAAGCAACGCGTCATTTGAACGAAAGCGGCAGCGTCGGGGACACTGTTGACTGTGTCCCCAGACCCCCGCAACAACCTACTTTTAGAATGTGAACACGACCTAATTAACTAAGGCCTCTACAAATTGTTCCGCGTCGAAGTCCTGTAGGTCGTCTATCTTTTCGCCGACGCCGATATAGACGACCGGCACGTTGAGTTCGC
>JAIRRW010000052.1 GCA_031255775.1 Clostridiales bacterium | reverse complement strand
CAAGACCCGGCAGTGAGGACTACACGCCCCCCGCTTACACAAATCAATCGGGAAAAAGCTTAACCGGAGCCTCGGTTCCCGCAACCTTGGGCACAATCTTCTTTACCGCCATTTTTATCAGTATCGGCGCGGTATTCCTCGGTATTTTCGGCATTCGGCAATATTTGAAGAGTACGTACGACCCCGTCTCGGCACAGGTCGTCGGCTATAACAGCTATGAATCTTCCAATGACGACGGCGGCTATACCACGATGTATAGGGCGATTTTCGAGTATACCTACAACGGACGGACCTATCGAAAGTCGGACAGTGTGTCCTCCAGCAGCCCCGGCTCCGACGTGGGCGAATATAAGACGGTCTATGTCAATCCCGCCAATCCGGTTGAGATCATCACCAATTCGGAACAGGTTATATTCTTGATTTTAGGCATCGTCTTTTTTGTCGTGGGCTGGCTTCCCTTGATCCTGTACATTAGGGCGAACAAACGAAGCAGACGCTGACGCTTTTGCGCAAAATGCCGTTTCACTTGCGTTCCCGGTCGATCGCGTTTAAACAGTTTTTTAGCGCGATTTTTCCGTGTTCGTAGGTCAGACTGCCCTGCAAATAAGCGATATAGGGTTCTTTAACGGGCGAATCGGCGCTCAGCTCGATGGACGCGCCCTGAACAAAGGTTCCCGCCGCCATGATGACCTGATGGTTATAGCCCGGCATATCCCAGGGCTCGGGCGTGACAAAGCCGTCCACCGGCGCGCTCTTTTGAATCTCGCGGCAAAACGCCAGCAGCTCCTCTTTTTGCGCGAATTTGACGGACGCAATAATATCGCCGCCGCCCTCCCCCGTTTTCGGCAAGGTCTCGTATCCCAAACGGGAGAACGCGCCGCAAAATAACGCGGCGGTCTTCATGGCCTGCGATACGGTGTGCGGCGCCATAAAAAATCCCTGATAAAACGGCCGGTAGGAGGCGTCATACGACCCCGCCGCCATGCCGATCCCCGGCACGGTCAGCCGTCCGGCCGCCGCGTCCACATACGCGGCTTTCCCCGCGATATAGCCGCCGGAGGGCGCCAGTCCGCCGCCCGGATTTTTGATTAGCGAACCCGCGATTAGGTCGGCGCCGACCGCCGTCGGCTCCCTGTCCTCGACAAATTCTCCGTAACAATTGTCCACGATCACCGGGACGTCGCAAACCGATTTGACGCAGGCGATCAGCTTTTCGATCTCGGCTAAGGTCAGCGCCCTGCGCCACGCATACCCGCGCGAACGCTGGATAAAGACGGCGGCGGGGGGTTTTTCGCGCAGCGCGCGCGTGACCGCCGCGTAATCCGGCGCCTGCCCGTCCCCCAAATCCGCCAACTCGACCTTGCGGAATTTTACCCCAAAGTCCGCCAGCGAACCGTTATTTTTGCCGGATATGACGTTTTTTAGGGTGTCGTAGGGCGTGCCCGTCACGGATAGCAGCAGGCCGCCCGGCCGCAAAACCCCAAACAGAGCCAGCGCGATCGCGTGTGTCCCGTTGATGATGTGCGGAGAAACGACCGCGCTTTGTGCCTCAAACACCTCGGCATAGATGCGGCACAGGGTGTCTCTGCCCGCGTCGTCGTAGCCGTACCCGTTTGTCGGCGCGAAATGCCGCGCGGCCACGCGGTTGTTGCGAAAGGCGTTTAGCGCCTTTTCCTGTAAATACAGCGCCCGCGATTCGATCGCGCGAAACCGGGCGTCCAGCGCGGTCTCGACCTCCGAGATCAGCCGTTCGATTCTATTTGTCATATTCTTATCTATCCTTATCCGTATCGTCGTGGGAGTGGGCAAATCATGCGTGATTCGGCGTGACAAAGAGTGAGGTTCAGACGGGCAACAGGCGGCGGGGCAACGAGGGCGCGTATTTCTAATACGTAACCGAGTTGCACCGTTGCACGTAGCCCGTATCAACCCACTATCTGTCACGCCGTATCGTCGATAAAGGCTTGCGCCTTTTGCAGGAGCGCCCGCTCGTCGTCCGCGTCCAGCCATTCCTTGTGGGCAAGCGGCATCCCCCTAAAAAATGTCAGCTGGCGTTTGGCGTAATTCCGGGTTTTTTGCTTGATCAAGGCGACAAGCGCTTCCTCCGTCGCGATCTCGCCGTCCAAATAGGCGAATATCTGCTTATAGCCCAGCGCCTGCATCGAATTGCAGTTTCGGTACGCGAGGAGCGACTTGGCCTCTTGCAAAAGGCCGTCCGCCATCATCTTATCGACACGCGCGTTGATTCGGGCATACAGCGCCTCCCGGTCGCGGCTTAGGATATATACCCGATAAGCGTACGGGCTTTGCGGCGCCTTTTGTGCGCTTGCGCTCTTGCTCTCCCCGGTAAGATGCCGAATTTCCAGGGCTCGGATCACCCGCTTTAGGTCGTTTTTGTCGATTTTGGCGGCGGCTTGCGGGTCGGATTCGGCCAGCCGACGGTACAGCGCCTCGCCGCCGTCCTCCCGCGCCGCCGCGCGCAGGGTCTCGCGGTACGCCTCCGATTTTCCCGCGCCGCTCAACGAATAGCCATTGAGAAAAGCGTTGATATACAGGCCTGTCCCGCCGGTCATGATGGGCGTCTTGCCCTTGGCCGCGATCCGATCGACCGCCGCCTTGGCCGCGTCCGCAAAATCCTTGACCGTAAAATCCTCGCCGGGATGGGCAATATCGATGCAGTGATGCGGAATGCCCTTCATTTCGGCGGCGGAGAGCTTGCCCGTCCCGATATTCATCCCGCGATAAACCTGCATCGAATCCGCGCCGATGATCTCGCCGTTTAGGCGCTGTGCCAAATTGACCGCGACGCCGCTTTTCCCAACGGCCGTCGGCCCCGCGATCACGATCAGCTTTGTTTGAGCCGTTGATTTTTTGCCGTCCGTCTCTTTCATCCCGCCAATCCCATTATACGATGCGCTTAAACCAAATTTCGATGTCCTGACGCGTAAAGCCGACGGCGACCGGCCGGCCGTGCGGGCAGAACAGCGCCATGTTGCTCCTGACCATATCGCCGATCAGCGCTTCGATCTCGGATACGCTCAGGTCCTCCTCCCCCCGCACCGAGGCCTTGCAAGCCGCCTGCATAATGTGCGCGCGCAGTCCCTTGTCGTTTTTGAGCGCATGACCCGCGTCGCCGCCCGCCTTGGCAGCCTGCATAAACGCGGGGATAAATTCGGATAGCCTAAGTCCCGCCATGCCGACGGGAACCGCCTTGAGCGAAAAGGCCTGCGGTGCCGTCGGTTCGATCGAAAAACCGATCTCGTCAAAAACCGAAAGACTTTCATCCAAAAGGACGGCCTCCTCCGCCGAAAGCGTAAAATCATAGGGCAAGAGGAGCGGCTGCCTTAGCCCGGGCCCGGCCTCGATCGACGCCACCATTCGGTCATAATTCAGCTTTTCGTGCGCGGCGTGCTGATCGATACAGTACACATCATTTCCCTTTTGCACGAGGATATACGTCCCAAACAGGCGTCCCGCGATCACGGCCGGGTATCCGTCAAAAAAACCCGCCTGCTCAAACGCGGCCGCCGTCTCGCCTTTTGCGGTTGATGTGCGATTTTTTTGAGGCACGGCCGCATCGCCAAGGGTCGCCGCGCCCTTTTCGTCCGACGCCCGCGCCCGCCCGACGATCCCCGCAAACGGATCGATTTTTCCGATCTTCCAATCGGCGGCGTTAAAGCCGCCGGATACCCCTTCTAAATAGTCCCGCGCCCGTTCGGGTCGTTCGCGCAGCGTGACGCCCGTCGCTTGAAAGGACTTTCGGGTGTCGGGCACGTTTAGGATCGCGCTTGTCGGGTCGTCCGCCCTTTTCGCCGACGCGCCTTTGACCGCGGCGTCCGTAAATGCCGCCTGTTTTTCGAAAACGACCCAATCGGTAGCGGCCGCCGTCTCCTCTAAACCCGCCCCCGGCCTTTGATCCGGCTCCCCGCCCGAAGCAAAATCAAAGCCGCCCGAAAGCTGCACGGCCTTGGGGATACGAACCTCGCGGAAAATCTGATTGTCCAGCGCCTCCTTGATCAGCTTTTTCAACAGCGGCAGACAGGCAAATTTGATTTCCATTTTGTTGGGATGTACGTTAATATCGACCAAATCGTACGGAACGCGGAGATGCAGGACATAGACCGGGTACTGGCGTTTCATCAAAAATTCGGCGTAACAGCCGTATACCGTATACGAAATATCGTCGCTCCACACATACCGACCGTTGACCACCAGTGTCTGAAAGGCCTTGGAATGCTTGGAAAAGGACGGTTTTCCGGCGTACCCAAACAGACCTATGTCTGACATAGTACTATCAATTTTGACGCAATTTTCTAAAAAATCGGCCGAATACACCTCTTTTAGCGCAGATTTTAGCCCGCCGCCGCTCGAATGAAGCATTTCTTTATCATTTGCCCGGTACATAAAGGATACCGACGGATTGGCCAGAATGTAGCGGGAAAGGAGGTTTGTCACGGCGCTCTCCTCGGCGCGTGTGCTTTTGATAAACTTGCGCCGGGCGGGAATCCGCTCAAACAACCCGCGCACCGTGACCTCGCTCCCCGGCTGCGCCCCCATATCGCCAAAATCGATCTCGGCGCCGTTGTCGATGCGGTAGACCGTCCCCAGCGCGCAATCCTTAGCGCGGGAGAGCATCGTCACGTCGGCCACCGACGCGATACTCGGCAGCGCCTCCCCCCGAAACCCCAGCGTCGCGATCGAGGACAGATCGTCCAAACGGCTGATTTTGCTTGTCGCGTGCGGCAGAAACGCGTTTTTGACGTCCTCCGGCGCGATGCCGCAGCCGTTGTCCGACACCCGGATCAAGGCCATTCCGCCGTCCTCGATCTCCACCGTGATCCGATCCGCCCCGGCGTCCAAACTGTTTTCGACCAGCTCTTTTACGACCGAAGCGGGCTGAGAGACGACCTCGCCCGCCGCGATCCGATTGTATACCTCGCTGTTTAATACCCGGATCCGATTCATCCTTCCACCTTTTCCTTTAGGTCGTAGAGGATATCCAACGCCTTTTTCGGCGTGATGTCCTCCATTTTTAGTTCTCTTAGGATGGTCACGACCTCGCCGCCCTCTTCTCTCGCGCCCGAAAAGATGGATAGCTGATAATTTATATCCTCCTTTTCCTGCCTAGCGATGTCCACCTTTTCCAGCTTTTTATAAATTTCTCTTGCCTTGGTCAGGACGGCCTCCGGGATGCCCGCCATGCCCGCGACCTCTATCCCGAAACTTTTATTCGCGCTGCCGCGCAAGAGCTTTCGCATAAATCGGATCGTCCCCTTATCCTCGCGAACCGCCATTTTATAGTTCTTTAAGCCGTCGTATTGCCCTTCGAGCTCGGTCAGCTCGTGATAATGCGTCGAAAATAGGGTCTTGGCGCGCAGGTTTTTGGTGATATACTCGATGATCGCCCAGGCAATGCTCAACCCGTCGAAGGTCGCGGTCCCCCGCCCGATCTCGTCCAATAAAAGCAGCGAATTGTCGGTCGCCCGCTCTAAAATATAGGCGACCTCGGACATTTCGACCATAAAGGTGCTTCGCCCCGTGGCCAAATCGTCGCTGGCGCCCACGCGCGTAAAGATTCGGTCGACCAAGGCGATCTCGGCGCTCTGCGCCGGAACATAACAGCCGGTCTGCGCCAAAATCACAATGAGCGCGACCTGCCGCATATAGATACTCTTTCCCGCCATATTGGGGCCGGTGATCAGCATGGTTCGGCTTTCGCCGCCGTCCAAAAAGGTGTCGTTGGGGGTAAAGCGTTCGTTTTTTAAGAGCTTTTCGACGACGCAATGCCGCCCCTCGGTAATCTTGAGTTCTCCGCCGCGCTTGATGAGCGGCCGGACAAAGCCGGGCTGCTCGGAAATCTCGGCAAAGGACAGGAGGCAGTCGATCTCGGCCGCGGCTCGGGCGGAAGAGAGGACGGCGTCCGTCCTTTCGTTGATCCTTTCGAGCAGCGTATCGTACAAAAGCTGTTCGCGCTGCTTGGCGAGGTCCTCGGCATTTAAAATACGCGATTCCAGCTCCTTTAGCTCCTCGGTCACGTAGCGCTCGCCGTTGGCGATCGTCTGACGCCGGATATAGCGGTACGGAACCGATTCGGTCTGTGACTTCGAGACCTCGATATAATAGCCGAACACCCGGTTGTACGCGATTTTTAGGGTCTTGATGCCCGTCTCGGCACGCGCGTCCGCCTCCATTTTTTTTAAGACGGCTTGGCTGCCGTGTTGGATCTGCCGGTATTCGTCCAGCTCTTGGTCAAAGCCGTCGGCGATGACGCCGCCCTCGCGCAAAACGGCGGCGGGCGACTCCAAAATTGCCCGGGCGATGAGCGCCGCTTCCGCCGACAGATCGTCGATCCGTTCCGCCAGCGCGCGCAGCAAAGGATCGGGACAGTCGCCCAGCGCCTCCTTGATCCGCGCCAGCCGCCCCAAGGATTCGCCCAACGCCCGGCAGTCGCGCGGCGTCAAATTTCCGTACGCCGCCCGTCCGGCCAGCCTGGAGACGTCAAACATCCCCGACAGAATGCCGCCCAGCGCCTCCTTCGTCCGCGCGTCTCCCAACAGGAAGGCGACGGCGTCCTGCCTCCCCCGGATCGCGTCCTCCCGACAGAGGGGCATTTCGACCCATTGCTTTAAGAGCCTTGCGCCCATCGCCGTTTTTGTCCGATCCAAATACCACAAAAGTGAGCCCTTTCGCAGGCCGTCCCCCTGCGATACGGTCAGCTCCAGCGTCCGTCGGGCGTTGCGATCCATTTGGACAAAGCCGGTCTCGTCCTCGATCCCTGCCTTAAAAATCCGCCCCAGCTTGCGCTTTTGCGTCTGTTCGACATAGGTCAAGAGCGCGCCCGCGGCGCTCACGCAAAGCCGCTTGCCGTTTAACGACCGCCAATCGGCCAGCTGTTCCTTTAAGACAAGGACGGCGTTTTCGTAATCGAACGCCGCCTCGTCAAACGCGGAAAACGGGCATATCTCGCCGAATTTGACCAAGGACAGATTGACCGACTCGGCCAGCATTTCGGCGTTGCAGATGATTTCGGCGGGATTGACGCGGGACAAAAGCTCGTTGAGGCAGAGCGCCGCCTGCGCGTCGAATTGCGCGTGCGAAAGCTCCCCCGTCGAGATGTCCGCCCACGAAACGCCCGCCGCCCCGTCCCTCAGATACACGGCGGCGATATAGTTGTTGGCGCGTTCGTCCAGCATACCGGCGTCCATCTTGGTGCCCGGCGTCACGACCCGCACGATCTCGCGCTTGACAATCCCCTTTTGCTCGCCGGGCTTGGTCAACTGCTCGCAGACGGCGACCTTATACCCCTTTTCGATCAGTCGGGCGATATAGGTCTCGGCCGCGTGATACGGAACCCCGCACATGGGCGCGCGGTCTTTTAACCCGCAGTCCCGCCCGGTCAGGGTCAGCTCCAGCTCGCGGCTGACCGTCACGGCGTCGTCAAAAAACATTTCGTAAAAATCACCCAGCCGATACAACAGAATCGTATCCTTATATTGTTCCTTTGCGGCCAAGTATTGCTGCATCATCGGCGTCAAGCCCATGCCGTTCCCTCTCTCTCTTTCGTCAATTTTGCTCTAATCTATATATAACCTCTTAAAACGGCTGTCTTACACAAGCTCGCCGATGAGGCCGGTGTTTTTGTGCCTAAGCGCCCGGACGCGGACAAAATCACCGGGCTTGACGCCGTCCGCCGGAAAGGTCATTTCCCGCTCGCATTGCGTCTTGCCCCGCGCGACGCCGCCGTGTATCTCCTCGCACAGCACGGTAAACACGCGGCCGACCGCCTCGCCCGCAAGCGCGGGGCCGATCTCCTTTTGCCGCGCGATCAGGCGGGCGATCCGCTCCTGCTTGACCTTGTAGGGGATTTGCGCCATATCGGCCGCCGGCGTCCCCGAACGCCGCGAATAGATAAAGGTAAACAGGTTGCTGAACCGCACCGTCTCGACGAGGCGGACGGTATCCAAAAAATCCGCCTCCGTCTCGGTCGGGAACCCCACCATGACATCGCTCGAAAGCCCGGCATTCGGCAGGTATTTGCGGATCATGTCGATGGTTTCGAGATATTTTTTGCCCGTATATTTGCGGTTCATCAGCGAAAGGACGCGGTCGCTCCCCGATTGGACCGGCAGGTGGATATGGGCGGCGAGCTTATCGCTCATGGCCATGACCCGCACGACGTCCTCCGTCAAATCCTTGGGATGCGAGGTCATAAATTTTAGCTTAAACGTCCCGCTAAGCGCGGCGGCATCGGCCAAAAGCCCCGAAAACCCGCCCGGCTCTCCGTAGGAATTGACGTTTTGCCCCAAGAGCGTGATCTCCTTATAGCCCTCGTCGAGCAGGCCGCGCATATCGGCGAGAATGTCGGCCTTTTTCCGGCTGCGTTCGCGGCCGCGCACGTACGGAACGATACAGTACGAGCAAAAATTGTTGCAGCCGTACATGATGTTGACCCAGGCGTTGACGGTTCCGGCGCGTTTGACCGCCGTGCCGTCCTCCTCCCCCGGCGTTTCCTTTTCCCAGATCTCGACCGTTTTTTTGCCCTCGTAGGCGTCGAGATACGCGCCGAATTGCGTCAAATTGTGCGTGCCGAAAATGATGTCGATATACGGAAACCGTTTGATCAGCGCCTCCGCGCCGCCTTTTTTTTGCGTCATACACCCGCAGACGGCCAGAATGACGCGCGGATTTTCTTCCTTGATGCGCTTTAGATTCCCCAAACGTCCGGCAATGCGGGTCTCGGCGGTTTCGCGGATGCAGCAGGTATTAAAGACGATGACGTCGGCCTTTTCGGGCGACAACGCCTCAAAATACCCGCGAACGGACAAGAGCCCCGCCAGCTTTTCGGATTCGTGAACGTTCATCTGACAGCCGAATGTACTGATGTAGTAGGATTTTCCCATGCCGCCTCCCGCCATATTATAGCGTAAGACGGCGAAAAAGTACAGTAAAACGCGCGGGCGGTAAATAAATTCCCTTTCTTTTCCCATACTATAAGCATGGCGAAAAACAGGACGAAAAAACGAAAAAAAGCGGGGCGCGTTATCCTCGTATCCCTCATTCTTCTTTTGAGCGTCACCGTGCTTGCCGGCTTTTTGATTTTAGAGCCGAACGTCCGCATTTACGCCTTTGCCGAGCTGGATAAAAATCGGCTGACCGACGTCAATAAGGTGCTGACCCTTGCGGACGACGAGGGCAACACCATCAGCGACCCCATATACGACAACAATAAGATTTATACGCACCTGCGCGACCTCCCCAGGCACGTACCCGACGCCTTTGTCGCGATCGAGGACAAACGGTTTTATGCGCACAAGGGCATCGACTATTTGCGCGTCCTGTCCGCCGCCAAAAACAACCTCTTTTCGGGCAGCATACAGGAAGGCGCGTCCACCATCAGCCAGCAGCTCATCAAAAATACCCACCTAAAAAACGAAAAGACCTTTCGGCGCAAGCTGCAGGAGATGCGCGTCGCCCGCGCCTTAGAGCGCGAATACGCAAAGGACGACATTCTGGAAATGTATCTCAACATCGTCTATTTCGGCAGCAACGCTTACGGGATCGGCACCGCCGCCAAGTATATGTTTGATAAATCCGCCAAGGAACTGAGCGTAGCCGAAAGCGCGCTTTTGGCCGCGGTCATCAACAATCCCGCGCGCTACAGCCCCTATGAAGCGCCCGACAGAGCCAAGGGGCGGCGCGACCTTGTCCTAAAGCGTATGCTGGATCAAAATCTGATCGACGAGGCCGCCTATAAAAGCGCCGTTGACCAGCCGCTAAAGCTGGCCGCCGCCCCCAAGCCCGCCAACCAATATATCAATCAGGCGCTGTGTGAGGCCGCGCGTATCCTCTCCAAGCGGCGGTATCAGCTGTTTGACGGCAATTATCGGATCGAAACCTATTATGATCGGGGGTTGCAGGGATTTTTGGACGGCTTGGCCGCCGAAACCGAGCTGAACGGCGATTTTCAGATGATTATTGCCGACAACAGGTCGGGCGCGTTTCTGGCGGACAGCGGCAATTCGCATCGGGATTTGAGCGAGCTTAGACGCCAGCCGGGCTCCGCGATCAAGCCCTTTGTCAGCTACGCGCCCGCGCTCGAAAAAAAGCTGGTCTATCCCGTCACCCCCATTCTGGACGAAAAAACCGATTTCGACGGCTACGCGCCCGGCAATTTCAACGGCAAATATTACGGCTGGACGGACGTCCGCACAAGCCTTGTGCACTCCTTGAATGTCCCCGCCGTCAAGCTGACCGAGATGACCGGCGTCGAACAGTCCAAGCAGATCGCCCGACGGTTTGGCCTCTCCTTTGACAAGACCGACACCGGCTTACCCATCGCGCTTGGCGGCATGACCTACGGCGTCACCCTCCCCGAGCTCTGCGACGCCTATCGCGTGCTGCCCAGCGGCGGCAGGTATTCGGTCGGCGGCTTTGTCAAGGCCATCTACGACCGCGCGGGCAACTGCCTGTACAAACGGGAGGCCGCCAAGGTCCGCGCGATCGACCCGGGCAACGCCTATCTCTTGACCGATATGCTGCAAGAATGTGCCCGCATCGGCACGGCGCGGCGGCTAAAAGGCGTCGGCGGCAATGTTGCGGCAAAGACCGGGACGGCGGGAAGCGAGGCCGGAAACACCGACGCCTACTGCATCGCCTATACGCCCGGCTATACCGTGGCCGTCTGGGCGGGCAGCCGCGAAGCCCTGCTGCCCGGCGAGATCGCGGGCGGCACGCTCCCCGCGAAAACCGCCGAAAAGATCCTGCGGCACCTAAACGATACCGCCGCCTTTGAGCCGCCCGAAACGGTCACCCGCTTGGACATCGATCTAAACGCCTATCTAAAGGATCGTAAAATCCTCCTCGCCAACGATTCCGCGCCGCCAAAGGATCGGAAACCCGCCCTATTTTCGGATTACAATCTGCCGAGGCAGTACGCAAAACCCCACACCTTTATCGACAATTCGACCGAGCTAGACAATTTTGAGCAGTTCAAGATTGTTGACAGCCTCTAAAATGAGGGCGTCGAGGCCGGGGATCTTGGCGCGTTCGTTCAGGACGTTTTCCAGCCTTGGCCGCGTAACGGGATTATCGGGCAAAAAGACCGTACAGCAATCCTCATAAGGCAGGATCGAGGTCTGATACGTGCCGATTTTATGCGCGATTTCGATGATCTCCTGCTTGTCGAACCCGATTACCGGCCGAAAGACCGGCAGATTTTTGACAAAGGCCTGGGTGACGTTGATGCTTTCGATCGTCTGACTGGCCACCTGCCCCAAACTCTCGCCGTTGATGAGCGCCGAAGCGCCCCGCCTTTTCGCGACGAGCTCCGCCGCCTCCATCATGCAACAGCGCAAGAGCGTGATCATGTACGAGGGGTCGGCGTATCGGTGGATCTCCTCTTGAATTTTGGCAAACGGCAGACAGATCAGCTGCATACCGCCGGTATAGCCCGAGAGGATGGCCGCCAGCTTGACCACCTTTTGCTTGGCCATTTCGCCGGTATAAGGATAGGAATGAAAGTGCAGGCCGTCAACCGTCATGCCGCGCTTGGCCATCATATAACCGGCGACCGGGCTGTCAATGCCCCCCGACAGGAGCAGCAGCCCCCGTCCGGCGCTGCCGATCGGCATTCCCCCCGCCCCGGGAATCGTTTGGGCGTAAACAAAGCTGCCGCCGTCCTCCCGAATATCGACATGGACGGTAAAATCCGGGTTTTCGAGATCGACCTTGAGCGCTTTATGCGTGCCAAGCAGCTTTTCGCCGAGATAACGGTTGAGCTCCATCGAATTGATCGGGAAACGCTTATCCGCCCGGTTGGTTTTGACCCGAAAGGTGCCGGAGGCGGGGCATATTTCCAGCGCTTTTTCTTGAATGGCCGTCAGCGTGCTGGCCGTGATATACGCGGGGCTGAACGAATGAAGGCCGAATACCTTTTTTAAACGGGCGATGAGCGCCGTTTCGGCGTCAGGCGGATAGTCGGACAGGATATAGCGACTGCGCTTGTGCGTCAGCGTAAAGGGCAGCCCTTTGAGCTGCCGCCGAATGGCCGCGATCAAAAGACTTTCAAAATAGCTCTTGTTTTTCCCTTTGAGGTGGATCTCTCCGTGTCTAAGCAATAAAACCTTATCCAATTCGATACCCCCGCATGGTCAGGATGCTTTCCTCGATTGCCGTGGCGGCGCGTTTGAGCGCCTCTCTTTTCGTAAAGGGGGACAGGCTCAGGCGCAGCGCCCCCTCTATCTCTTTTTTTCCGTGCCCCATCGCTTCGAGTATCCGATTGCCCGGTTTTTTGGACGAACAGGCCGCGCCCCGTCCCACCGCGACGCCCTTGTCGTACAACAGCGTCTGCAAGACCTCCGCGCGGACGCCCGCGATGAGCAGCGTCAAGATATAACCCGCGTTATTTGCCGGGTCTCCGGCGACGCTCACGCCCTCGATTGCCGACAAGCGGTCCACAAGATAGGCAAAATTTCCGCGAATTTCCGACGCGTTTTCGGCCGCCTGCCGCGAAAACGCCGCAAAAGCCCGCCCGAAAGATAAAATTCCCGGCACATTTTCGGTCCCCGAACGCATACCCGATTCCTGGCCGCCGCCCAGCATGAACGGCCGGATCGAAACGCCCGGCTTGACGTAGAGCCCGCCGATCCCCTTAAAAGCGCCCACCTTGTGCCCGCTAAAGCTGTACGCGTCCAGGCCCGACGCGGACAGGTCGAGCGGCAGCTTTCCCAGCGCCTGCACCCCGTCGGCGTGAAAGACCGCCTTGGGGCATATCGCCCGAGCCAAGCCGGACAGCGCGGCCAAATCGTTGACGGCGCCCGTCTCGTTGGACACGTGGATCAGCGAAATAAGGCCGGTATTTTCGTCCAGCTTGGACAAAAAATCCGCCCGGTCGACCGTCCCCTGCCCGGTCAGCGCCGCGACCCGGACGTCAAAGCCGGCATTTTTTAAATACATGGCCGGCTCATAGACGCTTGCGTGCTCGCCCGCCGAAATGACGACGCCGTATTTTTTGTTTTTTACCGCGCCGGAGAAAATCCAATTGTTGGCCTCCGTCGCGCCGGACGTAAAAAAAACGGCTTCGGCAGGTACGCGCAGCGCCCCGGCCAGGTCGTTCCGCACCGCATCGATTCGGTTTTTGACCAAAATCCCGCCCCTGTACGTCGCCGAAGGATTGAAAAAATTGTCGGAAAGCCCATTAAATTCTTTAAATTCTGACCCGGCTTCCTTGGGCGGCGGCATCGTCCCCGCGTTGTCCAAATAGATCATACGGGATCGTCTTCCGTCTTTGCCCCGGGCGTTTTCGTAGCGGGCTTTTTCGCCGTGGGCGTTTTTGCGGCGGGCTTTTTCGCGGCGGGCGTTTTCGCCGTGGTATTTTTCGTAGCGGGCGTTTTGGTTGCGGGTGTTTTTGCGGCGGTATTTTTCGTAGCGGGCGTTTTGGTTGCGGGCGTTTTGGTTGCGGGCGTTTTGGCCGGGGGCGCTTGCACGATCCTTTGCGCCTCGGCCGCCGCCAAGGCTACGGCCGCTTCCCGCTCGGCCTTTTCCGCATCCCTATTGATTTTTTGGAGATACTGCTTCAACGAATCGTCCAGCGCCGAATAGGATTTTATCGCCTTGCGAAGAGCCTGTAAAAATTCGTTGTCCCCCTCCAAAACCAGCAGCTGGCG
>JAIRRW010000138.1 GCA_031255775.1 Clostridiales bacterium | reverse complement strand
AAATGCTAGTGTTTGCGCGGCCGCGTTTGCGCAAAATGCCGCTTGCGGGTGCGTTTTGGCGGAATGTTTTGCTTTGCCGACAGAAAAAAACAGACAAGCCGTTTTCGACTTGCCTGTCTCTATTTTTGATTGGCTTGGCGTTATTATGCTTGCGGGACTACTGCCTGGAGGAATACGAAAGCGGAGGGAAGGGACGTAAAGTCAAGGAAAAAGTAAGCAGGGTCGTCCATAGACTCCGATGCGTTTGTCACGGGAAATTGCGCCCAAATAAAGACGGTAGATCCCCCAGGAATCATTGGATCGTCGGCGACTTTGACTTGTACCATTTCCTCGACATCGCCAAGATCGTCTAAGTTATCTATACTCGAATCGTCAAACAAGTACACATTGCTTGAGGAAGCAGTTGTGCCGGCTACCTTTTCCGGTGTGTTATAGGCGACGATTGAGATAGGATTTGTTGCGTCGTTGTTTGTGACCGTATAGCCGACATAAAAATTCAAGGTATCCCCTACTTGTGTGGCATCGATGGTGGCCGTGGTTAGGTACTGAACAAGCGTGCCGTCAGCCTTTTCGTACACATAGTACGCGGTCGAATCCTTTGTATAATTGATCATACCTTCGATCTTGATGGGGGTCGTGTCACTGGACGGCGTGCCGATATTAAAGGACCCCGTCGTTCCCCACACGGCGAATACGCCGGTCACCATCAGGGCGATGGCCAATGACATTGTTGCCAATGTCGTGATGAGTTTCACTCTTCTTTTCATGTTTTGATTCTCCTTATTAAATATGATACTTATTGCTTGCAAGCGGACGCTGCAATAGGCCCATCCGTCCTGCAATGTCTATACTTTACCACATAAAATTTTTTATTGCAAGCCTTTTTCCGTCATTTTTCGCGGTTTTGTAAAGTTGTTTACCCTACTATATATGGTGGTTTTAGGCAAAATTTTGACGGGAATATCTATATATGGTGGTTTTGGGCGGGTTTTTTTGCAAAAATAAAATTGGTAAAATATGTCAGGAAAATCAAAAATTTTTTAAAATAGCTTGCAAAGCCGGGAAAAATATAGTAGAATGTATACAAGGTCTAGGTAGAGTATACACGAGGTTTTAATCGGCTACCCGAAATATCACGATTAAAGGGGACTGAAAACACGATGAACATTAGCGAAGTACGGGTTCGGCTTGTAAAGAAGGACGACGGCAAACTAAAGGCCGTGGCTTCCGTGACGATCGACAATTGCTTTGTGGTGCACGATGTGAAGATCCTGGAGGGGAACGACGACTTTTTTATCGCGATGCCAAGTAAAAAGACGCCGGACGGCGAATATAAGGACATTGTCCATCCGTTGAATACCGAAACGCGCGAAATGCTGAAAAACCTGGTTTTAAGCGAATTCCATAAGGTGCGCGCGCAGGAAACGGAGGAAGCAGAGGTTTAACCGCTTTTTGCCGACGCAAAAAAGCGTTTAAGCCACTTTCAAAACAAGGATACCCCCTATCTTTCCGGGGAGGAAAGTCCCCTTATCGCCGGGGACACGGGCTATTTTTCCTATATCCCCCGACAGCACGGGGACACGGGCATAGGTACTTTTTTGTGCGCCAAAAAAGTACCGCAAAAAAGCGCTGGGGACACTGTTGATTGTGTCCCCAGACCCCCGCAACAACCTACTTTTAGAAAAAGTAGGCAAAAATTCTGTATGAGTTAAACTATATATATTGCCGCTTTTGTCCTCTTATACCTCGCCAAAATGCGAGCGCAAGCGGCATTTTGCGCGACTTAACTCTTTTTTACAAAAACGACGTTTTTTGTAAAAAAGTGCCGTATCCCTCGTTCAAATGAAAGCGCCAGCGTCATTTGAACGAAAGCGGTAGCGCGTTAGCGTTCCACCGTAAAACGCCCGCTTTTATAGAGTACGTTAAAGATGAGCGTACTGATCGGCAGGTTGGTGGTCAGCACGATCGGCATGATGAGCGAAAACAGGTGTTCGCGGTCGACCGCCATCGGCATTCCCAGATAGACGTTAAAGGCGTAGATCAGCAGCGCGGCGATGAGCATGACGATCAGCTTATACAGCATGGTCACCCCAAAGTCGAAATCATAGCGTTTCCGCTTGTTGGGGTTGCCCCAATACAGGCTGACCCCCACCACCGGCAGCGCGACCGCCGCTACGATCGACAACACATAAAACACAATGTCATGGTCGGCGGTTACGCCCGCGCCGTTGCGTATCAGCACAAACACCGCAAAGCTCTCGATCAGCATCAGCACAAACACGATCGCAAACTGCGCCAGCATGAGCTTGTTGCTCTTGTAATAATAGCGCCGATTGTATTCCTTGAGCGATTGCGTGTTGGCCGTGCGGATCTTGGCCGTTTCGCCCAGGTCCCGTATCGAGTCGGACAGCTTGCCGAAATTGCGCGTCTGGATCTGTTCCTTTAAGGTCGTCCCCGCGGTGGGCTTTTCGGCGGCGGGGAGCGGCTGTTCGTCCGCGCCCAAAACGTCGCCCGCAATCGATTCGAGTATGCTCTTGTAGGCCTTTTCGATATAATGGCTTCCGCCGCCGCCGCGCGACGGAACCGTCGTACCCGGTTCGCCGTGATAGGATAAAAATCCGTAGTCCGGCTTTTGCGCCTTTTCGGCCGCCTTGGCAGGCGTCACATAGTAGGCGCTCTCGTCAAAGGGCTCGTCCGCTTTCTCCGCCGTGTAGGCGGGGGTCAGCGCCGCCGCCGCCTCGTCCTCGGCGGGCGGTTCGCGCAGCGCCCGACTGCGGTAGCTCTCGCCGTCGCTGGTCAAAAAACTCTCGATCGACGCCGTGATGTCGAGGTCGCCGCCCGGCGTCGGCGGGAGGTTTTGGGCGTATTCCTCGGGCGGGGCAAAGTGATAACTGCCGCTCTCGGGCGATGCGGTATCGCGTCCGGCGGTATAGCTCTTTAGCCCCTCGTCCGTCAAAAGATTGTCGATATAGCCCGAAGCCGCAAGACCGCCGGGGAATAGGGGGGCGTCCTCTTGGGCGCGCCGGGTCTCCTCGGGCGCCGGTTCGCGGCCGGCCCCGGCCTGCCGGGACGCGTCAAACAAGGCGGCGGGCTCGGGCGTTTCGTCCTCCCGGGCAAGCTCGTCCGGCGCGGCCGTCTCGGCATACATAAAGGGCGGAAAGGCCTCGAAAGGGTCACCCGCATCGGGGAGGTCGTCGGTGTTGAGGGTGTCTGTGTTGGGGGTGTCTGTGTTGAGGTCGCCGTTGGTGTTGAGGGTGTCGGGTGTGTTGAGGTGGTCGTCGGTGTTGGGGGTGTCTGTGTTGAGGGGGACGGCGTTGATGGGGTCGGGTGTGTTGATGGTGTCGGCCTCAAAGGGTTCGTCCGCGTCAAAGGGTTCGGCCTCAAAGGGTTCGTCCTCAAAGGATTCGTCCGTGTCAAAGGGCTCGGCGTCAAGCGGTTAGTCCGTTTCAAAGGGCTCGGCGTCAAGCGGTTCGTCGGTTTCAAGGGATTCGTCCGCGTCAAAGCGGCCGCCCGGGACGCGCCGGGGCAGTTCGATATCGTCGTAGCCGTTGTCGATGTAGGGCAGCAGCGTTTCCAGATCATAATCCTTGTCGGAAATCAGCTGATCGATAATCGTGCGGGAGTATTCGTATTCGTTTTGGTTTTTGGAAAAGACCTCTTTGCCCATGTCGGTCAGCGTGTAATATTTCCGGCGGCCGCCGTTGCTGTGATCCGTCCCCCAGTAGGCGCGGATAAAGCCCTGCGTTTCGAGCCGCTTTAGACAGCTGTACAGCGTGGGCTGCTTGAGTATGTATTGCCCGCGGCTTTTGACCTCGATCTCCTTGATGATGTCATAGCCGTACCGATCCTGATCGTACAACGCTTTCAGGATAATGGTGTTGATATTGCCTCGAATGAGGTCGCTGTTTATGGTATTTGACATAAAACCACCAAACGGAAGAGCCGCAATACCCTTCACTTTCGACATACTTGCTATTGTGTTTTGATAGGCCTGTTTTATTGTAGGGTAATTTGCGTGATTTGTCAATCGAATTACCCTTTCGGGCGCGGACAAAATCGCGTCCTTTCGATATACTCTCTGACGCATAGTAATTTTTGTCCGTAATTTTGCGCCGCGCCGAAAAACCGGATCATGCGTACATGCGTGTATATCGTTTGCCTTTTCGCTTGATTCCGTCTATACTGGGGGTATGTTTTTGACAACTTTCGGCAAGTCGGTTTCCGTATCCGTCCTGCGGCAAAAGAGAAAAAGTATCATGATCCGGGTACAGGCAAATCGGATCGTCGTGTGCGCCCCGACCCGGGTGGGGACGGACACGATCGCCGCCGCGCTGGAGGGACGGCGCGGCTGGGTCGAGGGGCAGCTTGCGCGGCAGGCCGCCGACGCCGACGTGACGGCGCCCCTCAATGCCTTTCGCCAAATTTTGGCGGGCGGCGTTTTTTATCCGATCGAGCGGCTCGCGGCGGAGGGCTTTTCGCCGGACAAAACGGGCGTGCTGCAATTTTACCGCCGGGGCTTTGCGTCGCTGGCGGACAAATTGACGCTCTTGGCGGATCGGCACGGCTTTGTCTTTTCGGGCCGGGTGAGGTGGTCGGACGCCAAAACGCACTGGGGCTCCTGCAACCGCGCGGGGCGGATAGCCCTTAATTTCCGCGTCCTGATGCTGCCGCCGGAGCTGGCCGATTATATCCTGCTGCACGAGCTGGTGCATACCGTCCACCTGCATCACCAAAAACCGTTTTGGGAGGCCTTGGGCGCGTTGATGCCCGATTATCGGGCGCGAAAAAAGGCGTTGCGCGATCGGCGGTATCTGATGGACGTTTATCGTTAGACGGGCATGATCGATACGTTGCGAAGGATGGGAAGCAGGGCGGTCAGGCGCTGCGCGGCGGCGGTCTGTCTTTTGCTGTTTCCGGCGTTTTTTGGCTGTGCGCAGACCGTTCTGCTGAAGGATGATTTTGCCGCGTATGTCTCCCGCTTGCAGCCCTATCTTTGCCGCGCCGATTTGCCGGATTTGCCCGAGCCGCCCGACCCGCCGGGCCCCGCTTATCCGCCGCCGCCCGCGTACGAGGGGCTTGTCAATCTGTACGAAAGCGTCTTTGACCTGGCGGCCGACTTTTTTGGCGTGTATGCCTATGTCGAACGGGACGGGAAGCCGTTTTTGCTGGATTTAGGCGGGAATTTGCTGGAAATATCGGAAAATAACCCGATATTTCATAGTACTATGTCAGACATAACCGTCGAAAATGTGGTGTATGACCGCGCGATCGTAAGGGATCGAAACGGATTTTTGGGCATAGCGGATTTGGCGGGCGGACAGCTGACCGGCTTTTTGTATCGGTCGGTCGAGATCGATAAAAACGCGGCGATCGGACGCGCCGCGGGGTATACGGACGTGTATCTAAACGACGTCCTTTTGTACCGGCTGGAAACCGAAAACGTCCGGCTTTGGTCGGCGCGGTTTTTGAATGTGGACGGGGCGGGCGTCGAGCTCGAAAGCGGCTTGCCGCTGACGGTCGGCGGGTACCCGGTCTTTCATCCGCCGTCGGACGGGCGGATTTTGTTTTATGCGCCCGACTCGTATTTATTCGGGTATGCCGACGCGCGGACGGGCGAGCCCGTCATCCCGCCGCGCTACCTTGCGGGGAGCGATTTTTACGGCGGCGCGGCCTGCGTGTACGAGCCGGATCCGTACGGCGAAAGCGGGATCGGGTATCCCAAAATTTTGGACAAGCGGGGCGGGGTGCTGTTTGACTTTTCGTCCTATCGCGGCCGCTATTTGCCGGACGCGCTCCGTGTCCACTTTTTATACGAGGACTATATTGTGTTTGAGGCGGAGGCGAACGGCAGACCCGAAACCGGCCTGCTGCGTTTTACGCGCGGCGGGGCGGACGCGCTTGTCCTGTCCGAGGCGCGTGTGCTGGAGGACGACGTGCGGCCCTACGGCGGCAGGGTTTACGGCGGCTATCTGGTCGACCGCGATATCGGCCGGTTTTATGACGTTTCGTCACGGTCGTTTGCGGCCGGCGAGTACGAGTCGATCCTGCCGTACGAAAATCTGTTTTTGGCGCGGCGGAAGGCCGCCGATTATACGCTGTTGGACGCCGGGCTGAAGCCCGTTATCGAACGCTGCGCCTCCATATCCCACGCCTACGGAATCCTGACGGTAGGAAACGAGATTGGATATTCATATTATATACCGCGACCGCCCTCGTTCCGATGACGTTGACGCCTTCATTTGGACGGGGGAAGAGGTGTCCGGTTTCTTGTTATTTTTCGTCGCGTTTGTCGCGCAGGCGGACGGCGTTGGCGGCGCCCCGCCGAATTTCGTCGCTGACGGCGGCATAATGCTTTTTGGTGGTGTTGACGTCGTTGTGCCCGAGGACGTCGGCCACGACATAGATGTCCTGCGTTTCGCGGTAGAGCGTGGTGCCGTAGGTGCTTCGCAGCTTGTGCGGCGTAATCTTTTTTAGGGGGGTGACGGCGGCGGCGTACTTTTTGACCAAAAGCTCGACGGCGCGGACGGATATCCGGTTGCCCTTTAGCGAGATAAACAGCGCCGACGTCTCCGCGATCGCGCGGCCAAGCGGCGTATCGGCCGTCTGTTCGCCGTCGCGAAAGGCCAGATACCCTTTCAGCGCCGCGCGGACCTCGTCCGAAAAATAGACAACGCTCTTGTTGCCGCCCTTGCGCGTGATGTTGACGGCGTTGGCCTTTAGGTCAAGGTCGCCCGTGTCCAGCCCCACCAGCTCGCTGATTCGGACGCCCGTCCCCAAAAAAAGCGTCAGGATCGCGAGGTCGCGGAGCCGCGTCTTTTGCGCGTACCTTTGCCGCCGCTCGCTGCCCGGCAGCGCGCCGCTTTCGGCCATGTCCAACAGGTCGGCGATCTCGTTTACTTCGAGATAGAGGATCGGCTTGTCGTGAACCTTGGGCATATCCACCTTTTCGGTCACGTTGGCGGCAATTCGGTCCCGCTTATATAAATGTTTAAAAAAGGTGCGGAGACCCGCCAGCTTGCGTTCCTTAGAATGTGCCCCGCAGCGGTATTTTTTTCCGTTGCGCGTGTAGGCGGAGAGGTAATCGAGATATAGCTCAAAGTCGTAGGCCTCGAGGGTTTCGAGCGCGGACAGCGGAATCGCCCGCATATCCGTATACTGCGTGAATTTTTCGGCCAAGAGATATTCCAAAAAGGTCTTGATGTCGGACACATACCCCAAGCGGGTGAGCGCGGAGGTGCGCATTTGGACGCCCACCACAAATTCGGCGACATAGGGCGGCAGGGTTTTGCATACCGCGCGGATCTTTTCGATCGTTTTTTCGTTGCGTTCGTCAAAGTAACCGGCTTTCATGGGGAAAGTATAGCACACGAGAGCCGGAAAAGGCAAGGGGGGGAGGGCGCTTTTTGAAGGAGCGGCACACTCGCCGCCGCGGCCGCATAAACTATACATTATGAAAATACATTTTACGGGCGCCGACGGCATTAGCATGACGCTTTTGAAAAACCTGACGCAAAGCTACGGCCACGAGGTGACGGGCTCGGATATTTTGAGCGGCGGCCACGACAAAAACAACGTGCGCGGCTGTGACCTTGTGGTGTATTCGGGCGCGGTGAGGCCGGACAACGAGGAGCTTGTCGAGGCGGCGCGGCTCCGTATCCCCGTGATGGAGCGTTCGGCCTATCTGGGACGCCTGTCCGGGGAGTTCGAGCGGGTGATCGCGATCGCCGGTTCGCACGGGAAAACGACGGCGACCGCTATGACCTATCGGGCGCTGGAGAGGCAAGCGCCCACGCTGCACATCGGCGGCCGAATGGATCACTGCAAGTACATAGGCGGCGACCGTTTGCTGATTACCGAGGCCTGCGAATATCGGCGCAGCTTTTTATACCTGCGGCCCGCCGTCGGCGTGGTGCTTAACGCCGAGCTGGATCACACCGATTATTATGAGGATTTGGCCGATATTCTGTCGGCGTTTGCCGGGTTTATCGAAAACAGCAAGCTCGCCCTAATCAACGGCGACGACAAAAATTTGAGCTGCTTTCGCGGGGAAACGGTCATGACCTTTGGGCTCGCGCCCGAAAACGATTTTTACGCCGACGCGGTCGAGGCGGCGGGCGGCGGGACGCGCTTTTCGCTCAAATACCGGGGGGCGTACTTGGGCGACGTCTTTTTGTGCGTCCCCGGCCTGCACAACGTCTATAACGCGACGGCGGCCGCGGCCTGCGGCATCCTCTGCGGCGCGACCTTTGACGAAACGACCGCGGCGCTGACGGCTTTTCGGGGCGTTCACCGTCGGTTCGAGCTGCTGGGCGAGGCGGGCGGCGCGAAAATTTATACCGATTACGCGCACCATCCCACCGAGATTCGGGCGACCCTCGGCGCGGTGGCGCGCACGCAGGGCGCGGAGGTCTGGACGGTCTTTGAGCCGCATACCTTCAGCCGGACGCGCGACCTGTTTTCGGGCTTTGTCGACAGCCTGTCGGGCTCCGATCACGTCGTGTTGGCGCCCGTGTTCCGCTCGCGGGAGAGCGGGGGCGCGGTCGGGTCGAGGGAGCTGTATCTGGCGCTTGAGGGCAGATGCTATGCGGCGCTGTTTGATTCGTACGAGGCGATCAACGCGTACGTCCGCGCCAACGTCAAGCCGGGCGATACCGTCATTTATATGGGAGCGGGCGACATCGACCGCGCCGCCGAGATGCTGCTATGTTTGGAGAAAAAAAGGAGCCCCCAAAAATGACGCTTTTTGGGGGCGGACGCCTCTTACCTCGCCAAAATGCAAGTGAAACGGCATTTTGGCGACTTAAATCGGGAGAGGGGAAAAATGACACTTTTTCCCCTCGGACACCGTATCCCTCGTTCAAATGAAAGCAATGCGTCATTTGAACGATAGCGGTAGCGCTATTTTGAATGCAGCGCAAGGTGAACCAGCTTATTGTTGGCCTTGGCGCGTTCGATGGCTTCGGTATCGATGGCGCAGTCCTTGTCGGCAATCAGGTCGCCGTTGTCGGCAAAGATCGATTTTGTCATGATTTTGCCCAGCAAAAATACATAGCCCAGTTTTTTCATGTCGGATTCGGGCGGCGTCTTGGTGACCGAGGTATGGGATTCGGAAATCTTGACGGGAATGTTGACGTCGGCGGGGGCGGGCGGCGGCGCGGGGCGGAGCGGCTGCGCGGGCGGTTGCGCGGCGGCGGGCCGATCCTCGGCGGCCGCGTCGTAGGCGCTGACGGAAACGGGCGCGGCCTTCTCCCGGTCGGTCACCTTTACCGTTTTTTTGCCGTCGGCGCTCACTCTGGGGATGCGGGGCGGGGGCGTCAGCTTGATTCGTTCCCCGCCGTCGTTGACGATCACGATCTCGTCGGATTTAGAGAGGATGACGCCGGGCGTGTATTCCCTTTCTCCCGCGACCACGGCCAGCACCTCGGCGCCCTCTAGGCGCACGTCGGATATTCGCCCCAGTTCCTTGCCGTTGTGGTTGTAGATCGGGAGGTTGATGGGATTGAGCGAAAGGCCGGGCGGAACCGCCCAGCGCGACTGGATCTTGGATGTGTTTTTTACGGTGACCGCGTCGCTCTCTAACGACCCCGCGTCCTTAAAAGGCAGGTATTTCTGCGTGACGTCGTCCTCGCTGTCGAGGTAGACCAAGAGGTATTTGGCGTTTTGCAGCTTTTTATCAAACAGGATATTGGTCACCGTGCCGATATTTTTGGCTTCGTACAGGCTGATGACGGGCTTTGACAAAATATCACTGACCTTGTTCATGCGATCCTCCGTGGGGAAATAATTGGCGGGTTTGTCCGGCGTACAAGCCGTGCGGAATGTTGGGTGGTGTTTACATGCGTGTAAACGCTACCTGTATCCCCCGCCCATTCTACTTTAAGATATTGTCCCGCCCGGCAAAATATGACCGGACCCGCCGCCAATTTCGGAGCGGTTTTGCCCGGAGTGTGCATTTCGGGTTGACAAAATCCCGATTTTGTTTTATGCTGGAGGACACAATTCGCGCAAAGGTTTTATGGGAGGATCGAGGTAGAATGGAAGCGGTCAATAAGGATATGACGATTTACGAGGTGTTGCAGCTGAATCCCGAGGTGGCGCCCGTGTTTTTCGGGTTTGGTATGCACTGTCTGCATTGCCCGACGGCGCGCGGAGAGACCCTCGAACAGGCGGCGGCCGCGCACGGCATCGAGCTTTCGGACATGATGGACAAGCTCAACGCGTTTTTCGACCAAGAATAAGCAGCCGCGCTCGGTTCCGCTTGAAGATCGTCGTCGGCCTCGGGAATTTCGGGGATAAATACGCCTATACCTTTCACAACATGGGCTTTTTGGCGGCCGAATGTCTGGCCGAAAGGCTGGGCTTTCGGTTTAGCAAACGCGTGTGCGAGGCGCAGATCGCCAAGGGGTATATCGAGGGCGAGCCGGTCATTGTGGCGAAGCCGCTGACCTACATGAACCTGTCCGGCCGCGCCGTTTTACAGCTGTTAAAGCGGCACAAGGCGTCGCTTGCCGACCTTTTGATCCTCTTTGACGATATTGATATTGCGAAGGGCGATATCCGCGTCCGGCCGAAGGGGAGCGCCGGTACGCACAACGGGATGCGGAACGTCATCGAGCTGGTCGGCAGCGGGGATTTTGCGCGTGTTCGGATCGGGATCGGCCCCAAGCCCGAATTTGTCCCCATCGCCGATTATGTGTTGAGCGAGGTGCCAAGATCGGAACGCCAAACGCTGTTTGACGCGATCGGACGGGCGGCGGACGAGGCGGAAAAATGGTTACAAGGTCAAGCGTGAAAAATTTCATCGCGGGATGCGGGCTACGTGGGTGCCGAACCTCTCTGAACTTTGCTGACGCAAAGTTAGCAATCGCAAGCGATTGTCGGTTCGGCAAGTCAGCTCGGTTGCGCACGGTAAAGTACGCGCCGTTCGCTGCCTTGCCACCTGTTGCCCGCCTACCGCGCGAAATTTTCCCCGCTGTTTTGTGCGCCAAATGCGCCAAAGGAGAATGTATATAAATATGACCAATCTGACAAGGGCATTCAATGTTTTAGGATATAAAAATGTCGATAGGATACCGGCGGTTCATTTTGGATATTGGGAAGCTCTTTTGCAAGAATGGGCCGATCAAGGACATATTTCTAAGGAACTGGCCAAGGCATGGGGGGACGGCAATGACGCCGATAAAGAGCTGGACAAAATAATCGGATGGGACTTTAACTGGCACACGAACTTTAGTCCGGCAAATCATTTATATCCGGCGTTTGAGTACAAGGTGCTCGAAAAGCTCCCGGATAATTTTTTGCGTGTTCAGAATCATGACGGCCTGATCGAACGGATTCGCGAGGGCGCGGCCTCTATCCCGGCGGAGGATGATTATCAGCTTAAAGACCGCGAGGCCTACGAAAAGCTCTATAAAGATAAAATACAGTTTTCAAAAGACCGCATACCGTATGAGGCCTTAAAAAGGATAGACGAAACCGAAAGGGACTGCCCTTTGGGGCTTCATCTTGGAAGCGTATTGGGAAATATTCGCAATATTTTATCCGTTATCGGCATGAGCTATCTGATCTGTGACGACTATGACTTGTTTAAAGAGCTTATCGACAGCTATGCGGATATGCAATTGAAATGCGCGGAGGAGGTCCTAAAAACCGGAACGAAGTTTGACTTTGCCCACTACTGGGAGGATGTCTGCTTTAAAAACGGCCCCTTGATTTCGCCGACAATGTTTCATGAGCTGACCTTTGAGCACTATAAAAAACGCAACGATCTATGCAAAAAATACGGAATCAATGTTATATCGCTGGACTGTGACGGCGTGATAGACCTGCTGCTTCCCACCTGGTTCGAAAGCGGGGTCAATACGATATTTCCCATCGAAATAGGCACTTGGGGCGACCAGTTTGAGCCCGCAAGAAATAAATACGGCAAAAACCTGCTGGGTGTGGGCGCGATGGACAAAACGGCTTTAAGAAAGGATAAAACAGCCGTCGACGCGGAATTAAAACGCATCGGAAAGCTGGTTGCCATGGGAGGATTTATCCCTTGCCCCGACCACAGAATTATGCCCGGCTCTAAATTTGACCTGGTAAAATACTATGTCGAAAAAGTGAAAGAAATAGCACCCTATCCAGGACAATGACGGTATGGCGCTGCCGCTATCGATAAAATAAAGGCGTCGGCGTCATTTTATCGAGGAATAGGGCGGAGAAATAAGGTGTCCGTAAACAAAAAACGTCGTTTTTGTCTGCGCCCGAATTTATTTCAGCCCGTTGGCAAAGCCGGCGGGCTCACTCATACGTACACGATCTAGGCCTCCTCTTTTATGTTGTTTTTCCGATATTTTAAGGGGGAGATTCCCTCGTTCTTTTTAAATGCGCGTATAAAATTCGTCGTGTCCGCAAAACCGCAGTCGGCCGCGATTTCCGCGACGGAGGTGTCGGTATTTTGAAGCAGATGCTTTGCCTGTGAAATTCGCAGGTTGCTCAGATATTGTTTAAAAGTATAGCCGATTATCTTTTTAAATTTTGTAGAAAGGTAGTACATATCCGTGTAAAACTCCGCGGCTACGTCCTTTAAAAGCAGCGGCTTATGGAAATTGTCGTTTAGATATTGCTGTACCCCTATGACGGTATTGGCGTATGAGTCGTTGCTGTAATCCATAAATATTTCCGGCTTTTTGCGGTAAAGAAATATAAACAGCTCGCTGACCTTTAATTTTAGGCAATTCAATTTATAGGGGTTATTGTCGTTGTATTCGCGCAAAAGCTCCGTGAAAAGCGCTTCCAATTCCTCCGCGTCCTTTTGTGAGAGCTCGGTCATATGGCAGTAGTTGTCCGGCCTGTTCCTAAGAAGCGACATCAGACGAAAGTCCAAAATTCGGTTGTCCATCATGTTGTTGCCGAGCAATATGTAATAGCGTTCGTAAGGCGTTTCGTAGGAGGCGTGCATATGCCGCTCAAAGTTGGCGATAAACAGCAGGCAGTTCTTTTTTAACGAGTACTTTTTCCCCTCGATCAAAAACTCCGATTTTCCCGCCTTAATAAAAATAATCTCGTGCGTTGTGTGGTGGTGATTGACGAGGCCGATGTTAGAATTGCTTATTTTGTGCCGGATTTCAAAATCCTTGTTTATATCTTCCATACCCGCCATTATAGCATCTTTTGAAGAGGAGTTCAAGCCCAAACACAAAAAATGTCAACTTTAGCACAAGGACTGCTATTGAAATTAAGGCGATAGGCGTGTATGATTATGTCATAAAAGACGGTGGGGGTATGGATGAAGTCTATCGCGAATCATTTTGGCAAAAGCAAATCGATTAAAGGGCTGGATTTTGCCAACAGCATATGTATCAATCCCATGGAGGGGACGGACGCGCTTGCCGACGGTACGCCCGGAATATTGACGAGGGAAAGATATGCCGCCTTTGCGGAAAGCGGGGCGGGGCTTATTTGGGGTGAGGCCGTTGCCGTATCTCCCGAATGCAGGGCGAGCGCCAATCAGCTGATGCTGACGGAGGAAAACGCCGACAGCTTTTCGGAATTGATCGCGGCTATAAAAAAAATCAATCCGATGGTCAAATTGATATGTCAATTGACACATTCGGGGCGTTTTTCAAAGCCCGAAGGGACTCCACGCCCTCTGGCGGCCATGCGCGACCCCTACCTTGACGGCAGATACCCCGTACATACCGGTTTTGAGCCCGTTTCGGACGAATATTTGGCCGCGGTGCCGCAATTGTTTTATAAGAGCGCCAAGCTCTGTAAAAGCGCGGGCTTTGACGGTGTGGACATAAAGGCGTGCCATCGCTATCTAGTCGGCGAATTGCTGGCGGCCTATACCCGGCCGGGGAACTACGGCGGTTCCTTCAAAAACCGTACGCGCCTGTTGCGGGATATATTTACGGCGATAGAACCGCTTGCCGAAGATGATTTTATTCTTTGCTCGCGTTTCGGGATTTATGACGCGATCGCCTATCCTTACGGTTTCGGCGTGGGACGGGGCGGCGAGCCCGATTACGGCGAGCCGATCGAGCTCCTAAAAATCCTGCAAAAATCGGGGCTCTCTCTTGTCAACATCACAATGGGTACCCCCTATTACAACGCGCATATCAACAAGCCGCACAAATCGCCCGCGTATGACCCGGAAAGCAGCGTTGACAATCTTTTGCGCGGCGCAAGTTTGATAAAAGCGGCGTGCCCGGATTTATACGTTGTTTCGACGGGTTTTTCCTATCTAAAGGAACGGGCGTTTGAAAGGGGCAACCAATTATTGGGCGCGGGCGGCGCGGACTTTATCGGGTTCGGGCGGCTGGCATTTGCCCACAAAACCTTTGCGCGGGAAATTCTTTCCGGGAAGCTCGACGCCAAAAATTGCTGTGTTGCCTGCAATAAG
>JAIRRW010000083.1 GCA_031255775.1 Clostridiales bacterium | reverse complement strand
AGGAGTTTTTTATGTCTACCGAATCCCTCTACGACGCGGTCAAGCGTCACGCGCAACTGACCCCCAAGGCGCCCGCGCTCCGCTATATGGGGCGGACGCTGTCCTATCGGACGCTCCTGACCGAGATCGACCGCTTTGCCGGGGTTTTGGCGGGGCTGGGCGTCAAGCGGGACACCGTGGTCACGGTCAGCCTACCCAACATTCCGCAGGGCATCATCGCCTTTTACGCGATCAACGCGCTGGGGGGCATTGCGCACCTGGTGCACCCGCTCGCGCCCGCGCCGCAGCTAAAGGCCTATACGGAAACGGCGGGGAGCGAGCTGTTGATCCTGCTTGACGGGGGCGCGTCCGGCCGCCCCGCCCTCCCGACCGCAGGGACGGTCATCCTGTGCGCGCCCGCCGCCTATCTCCCCCCCCTAAAGGCGGGGCTGTTTCGCCTTATCAACCGCAAAAACCGGCCGAAGCCGCCCGACGGCCCAAACGTATACCGATACGAAACGCTGATGAAACGGGCGGCACGGGCGGCGGCGCGGCCGTTTCCCCCGCCCGAAAAGCCGGAAACCGCGACCGCGGTCTACCTGCACAGCGGCGGGACGGGCGGCCTGCCCAAGACCGTCGAGCTCTCGGCGCGGGCGATCAACGCGCTCTGCCGCGAGGGCCCGGACATACTGGAGGTTCCGTCCTGCCGGGGGCTGTCCATGCTGAGCGTGCTGCCGATGTTTCACGGCTTTGGCCTTGCGATGGGCGTCCACGCCATGCTCCTAAACGGCGGAAGCAACGCCATCATGCCCAAATTCCGCACCGGCGCGGCCATCAAACACATCAAAAAGGGGCAGGCCAACTATATGATCGGCGTCCCCGCGATGTACGAAGCGCTTTTAAAGTCGCCCAAATTTTACGGAAAAGGCCTCCGCCGCCTAAAAATATGCTTTGTGGGCGGTGATTTTGTCTCCAAAAGCCTGCTGGACCGCTTTAACCGCCGTCTGGCCGAGGCGGGCTCCGCCTGCCGGCTATTCGAGGGGTACGGCCTGACCGAAACCGTCACCGTCTGCGCGGTCAACAAGCCCTCCCGCCACAGGGCGGGCAGCGTGGGGCGGCCGCTGCGGGGCATGGAAATTCGCGCGTTTTCGGCGGACGGCGTCCCCCTGCCGCCGGGCGAGGCGGGCGAGCTGTGCGTGAGCGGCGCGGCGCTGATGAACGGCTATCTCGACAGCCCCGCCGAAACCGCCGCCGCGTTTTTCGAGTATGAGGGCAGGCCGTTTGTCCGGACCGGCGACCTCGGCCACACCGACGGGGCGGGGTATGTCTTTTTCAAGTCGCGGCTAAAACGCCTCGTCAAGGTGAGCGGGATCCCGGTTTTTCCCTCCGAGGTCGAACGCCTGGCCTCCGACGCCTATCCGGCGGTGCGCGACGTCTGCGCGGTCGACGTCCCGGACGAAAAGACCGACAACAAGCTGGTGTTGTTTTTGACCCTAAAGCCGGAGGAACGGGCCGCCCTCACCGACGAAAAACTGAACGCCTTTCGCGAGGAACTAAAAGCCCTCATCGAAAGCCGCCTCTCCGTCTACGCCCGCCCCAAGGAAATCATCATTCTGGACAAGCTGCCCCAAACCCCGGTCGGAAAAATCGACAGCCGCACCCTACAAAAAGAATATGCAGAACATGAAGTATTATGACAATATTTGAGCCCGTCGAATTTTTCGACGGGCTCAATTAAATCTTTTTTACAAAAATGACGTTTTTTGTAAAAAAGTGCCTTATCCCTCGCCAAAATGCAAGCGCAAGCGGCATTTTGGCGAAAGCGTTATCGCCTTATAACGTCTCTTTGGGCGGTACGCACGGGCACTCGGCGTCGGCGGCGGCTTTTGCGGGGCAGCGGAGGTACTCGGCCGCGTTTAGGAGGATCCGGCGGACGTCGGGCAGCTTATAGTTGGGATAGGTTTCGTGCCCGGGCTGAAAGTAAAACACCTTGCCGCGCCCCCGCCGAAAGACGCAGCCGCTCCGAAACACCTCGCCGCCCTTATACCAGCCTAAAAAGACCAGCTCGTCGGGCTGCGGGATCCCAAAGGGCTCGCCGTACATTTCCTCGCGCTCGATCTCGACCGTCGGCGGGAGCCCCGCCGCGATCGGGTGCGCGGGATCGACGACCCAAAGCCGCTCGTTTTCGCCCGCCTCGCGCCAGCATAGGGTGCCGTCGGTTCCGATCAGCCGCAAAAACGGCTTGGACAGGTGGGACGAATGCAGGCAGACCAGCCCCATGCCGCGCCAGACCGCCCGAACCACGGCGTCCGCCGCCGCGTCCGAAACCTTTTGATGCAGGCCGTGCCCCCACCAATAGGCGACGTCGGCGTCCCCGACCGCCGCGGCCATGGCGGCGCCGTCGCCGTTTTCGTCCTGCTCGACCAGGGTCACGCGGTGCCCGGCCGCCTCAAGCATGGCTTTTAGGCAATTTTGCATTCCCTCGGGATAGGCCTCCCGACATTCGCCCGCCCGCATACCGGGCGCCATTTCGACAAACAACGCAATTTTCATATGTCCGTCCCCCGCCTAAAAATAATGGGGCTTGCCGCTCTTGGCGGACAGGTAGATGCCCTCTAAAATCTGCGTGACTACGGCCGCCTGGTCGGCGGTCACGTACAGCTTGCCCTTGCCCAAAACGGCGTTCGTAAAGGTCCGCGCCTCGAGGTCCTCGGGCTTGCCGCCGCCCTCGCCGTCAAAAAAGTCGACCGCGCCGGCCTTGAGGTCGGGCTTGATGACCGCCTTGCTGCCCTCCAACACGGTATTGATCCGCAGGCCGTCCAGCATATCGGCGCCGCCCTTGTCCCCGCACAGCGTGGTGACCGCCTCGATCTCGTCCACATAATTGAGCGCCCAGCTGGATTTTAGGTAGACGACCGCGCCGTTTTTCATGACGACAAAGCCGAACGCGCTGTCCTCGGCGGTAAAGGCCTTGGTGTCCCAGTCGCCCCAAATATTGCCGGTTTCGGTCTGCTTGTTCAGCTTGTGAAAGGTCTGCCCCAAACAGTACGCGGGCTGATAATTGTCCATCATAAACAGGGTGAGGTCGAGCGCGTGCGTGCCGATATCGATCAGCGGCCCGCCGCCCTGCTTTTCCTCGTCGATAAAGACGCCCCAGGTGGGGACGGCGCGGCGGCGAATGGCGACGGCCTCGGCGTAATAGACGTCGCCCAGCTGCTTTTTGGCGGTCAGTTTTTTGAGGTACAGGCTGTCGCTGCGGTACCGGTTTTGATAGCCGATCGTCAAGAGCTTGCCGGATCGGTCCCGCGCCTCCAGCATTTTTTGCGCCTCGGCATAGTTCATGGCCATGGGCTTTTCGCACATCACGTGTTTTCCGGCGTTGAGCGCGGCGACCGTGATCTCGCAGTGCATATTGTTGGGGGTGAGGACAAAGACGACGTCGATCGCCTTGTCCCGCAAAAGCTCCCGGTAATCGGCGTACGTCCTGCTGTTTTCCGTCCCGAACCCGGCCTTTGCCTCTGCGGCGCGCTCGGGCAGAATATCGCAAAACGCGTATAGCTCGACGTCCTTGTTCCGCGCCTGCGCGGGCAGGTGCTTGCCCTTCGCAATGCCGCCGCACCCGATAAACGCGGCCTTTAATTTGTTTGCCATGTGTTATCTCTCCTTTTCTTCATACAATTTTTTTATCGCGTCATAGCTTTGCTTCAGATAGTCGGGATAGGGAAAGGGAAAGCCCTCGACCTCCAGGACAAAATCCGTCACGCCCAGCTTTTTGGCCGTCCCAAACACGGCGGCCATGCCGACCTTGCCCGTGCCCGGGACGGGGTTGGGGTATTGGGCGGGATCGGCTGTTGTGCGGCCGTCCATCTCCTTGACGTGGACGCAGGCGAGCCGCGCCCCGTACCTTTCCATCAGCGCGGCCGGCTCCAGGCCCGCCGCCGTTGCCCAAAAGACGTCCAGCTGCGCGGTCAGGCCGGGCACGGCTTCCAAGAGCCCCCGCACCGAATCCCCGCCGCCCCCGTACTCGTGCGCGTGGTTGTGATACCCGGTCAAAACGCCCCGCGCCTTGAGCGTGTCGGCCATGTCCCGCACCCGCTTGACGGTGTCCGGCTCCTCCGGCGCGGTCTCTTTTAGCCAGGGGATAAAAACCTTTTTGATCCCCAGCGCATCGAGGTACGGCAGCGCTTCGGCCAGTCCGTCCGGCCCGATATGCGCCGACATCCCGCTAAGGCCGTACGCCCCCAGCTTTGCCGCAAGCGCCTCCGGCGTCATGCCGTAAAACCCGGCAAATTCGACATAGCGAAAGCCCGCGTCCCGCACCGCCGCCAGCACCGCGTCCAGCCCGTCCCGCGCGATCTCCTCGCGCAAGCTGTACATCTGAATCCCAACTTTTACCATGAATTTAGCTCCTTTAACCCTAATTATGCCCAAAACATTTCAAGCGGACTTTCTACAAATATCACGCCCTTGACAAACTCGATCGCCTTGGTCAGCCCCTCGGTCACGGACATTAGGGGGTCCTCGTGCTCGATGGAGACGGTTCCGTCATAGCCGGCGACGCGGAGGGCGCTGAAAATGCGCTTCCACTCAAGCTCGGACAGGCCGTAACCCATGGTTCGGAAGGTCCAGGCCCGCCCGCCGACGTCGGCGTAATGGCCGTTGTCCAGCACGCCGTTGACCCGGACGTTGCGGGGGTCGAGGGCGGTATCCTTGGCGTGGAAGTAGTGGATCGCCCCTTTGAGCTCGCGAATGACCTCCACAATGTCCATGCCCTGCCAAATGAGGTGGGAGGGGTCGAGGTTTGCGCCGATCAGCGGGCCGGCGGCGGCGCGCAGGCGCAGGAGGGTGGACGGGTTGTAGACGCAAAAGCCGGGGTGCATTTCCAGCGCGATCTTGCCCACGCCCGCGTCGCTTGCGCGGGGGCAGGCGTCCCGCCAGTACGGAATGAGCACCTCCTCCCACTGGTAGGCGAGGGCGTCGGCGTGTTCGGGCGGCCACGAACAGGTCACCCAGGCCGGCCGCTTGGCGTCCCGGTCCGAGCCCGGACAGCCCGAAAACGTGACCAGCGTCTCCACGCCCAGCTGGCCGCAAAGGGTGGCCGCCGCCCGAAAATCCGCCTCAAACGCCGCCGCCGCCTTTTTGTCGGGCGTCACGCTGTTGCCGTGCACGGCCAACGCCGAAATGGCCATGCCCGCCTCGCCAAACGTATCCGCCAAGGCCTTGCGCTTGTCGGCATCCTTAGCCAAAACCTGCGCGTCGGCGTGCGCCTTGCCCGGATACCCGCCCACGCCCAGCTCCAACTGCCCGACGCCCCGGCTCTTTAAAAACGCCAGGCTTTCCCTTAGGCTCATCTGCCCAAACACACTGCTAACGACACTGATTTTCATTTTTATCCTCCTCCCAAAGCGCTGCCGCTTTCGATAAAATGCCGTTTCACTCGCATTTTATCGAGGGATACGGCACTTTTTTACAAAAAACGTCGTTTTTGTAAAAAAGATTTTAAGTAGAAAAGTCGCTGTCCCAGGTCGTGTTGACACGAGTGGAATCGAGCAAGTTTTTAGGGATTTTTGTGTCTGTTGAAACGATTTTTCGCAGGGCGTAGCAGCGCTACGTGCAAGAAAATTCGTGATAACAG
>JAIRRW010000047.1 GCA_031255775.1 Clostridiales bacterium | reverse complement strand
TTATTTTTGGGCGATAAAGAACAGGCGGGTGAAGCGGAACAGGATTTTTCCGTCCTTGCGGGCGGGGTATTTTTGGCGGATTTCGGACAGGAGGCCGCCGAGAAAGCGGGTTTGATCCTGCTCGGACAGGGCCTGGAGGTAGGGTCTAAGCGAGGTGCCGCGGTACCAGTCGATAAAGTCCTCGTGCTTTTCGAGGATGTGGTAATAGGCGGTTTCCCACATACGGATCGTTTTGAAATACTTGCTTAGGGTGTCGTAATAGGCTTGGGGGGTGAGCTCGTGGCGTTTGCGCGCAAATTCCAGCTTGACCGCCCAATCGGGGCTTTTGACCGTGCGCCCCAGGGCCTTGACGACCTCGGCCTTGTCGTTGTAGGGGACCTGAACGGCCAGCGCGCCGCCCGGACGAATGAGGGCGGCCAAATTTTTGATGAGCCTTTTGTTGTCGGGGATCCACTGAAAAACCGCGTTGGAAAACACGACGTCATAGTTCTCGTCCAGCTTGTCGAGGTCCTTGCCCGCGTCCAGCAGCCGAAAGTCCAGCTCCGGTCGGCTTTTGCGCGCGCTTTTGATCATCTCCTCCGAGCTGTCGATCCCCAAAATGCGGGCGGACTTAAAGCGTTCGCGCAGGACCGCCGTGCTGTTGCCCGGGCCGCAGCCCACGTCCAAAATGTTTTGGGGCTTGTCCAGCGGAATCCCGGCGCACAGGTCCCGAGACGGCAGGGTTCGCTCGGTCTCGAACCTGAGGTAATCGGCCGCGTTCCATATCGGCATGGGGTCTACCTCCTATAATCAAACGCCCTCGCCAGCTTGCGGCCGAAGAATTTGATCCGATCGAACGGCACATATTTATCAAAAATAACCTTGGCGTAGGTGGGTTCGATCTGCCGCAGGTGCGCGAAACGCCCCATAATTTTTTGGCGGTTCCCCTTATTTTTGGTCAGCAGGTCGTAAATATCCTTTTTGAGGCGTTTTTTATAGCCGGTGCCCACGGACATCCAGCCTTTGTCGGTGAGGATGAGGCCGGTCACCTCCCGGCGGTTGTGCATAAAATAGGTCTTTTTGCCGTTGAGCTTGAAGCCCTCGCTCCGCAGAACCCGTTCGACCTTTTGCGCAAACGCCTTGTCAAACGGTTTTTTCGCCGAAAACACGAGGTCGTCGGCATAGCGGCTGTAGGTCGTGAACCACCTAAGCTTTTTTAGCCGAACGTCGATGTCCGCCATCACGCGGTTGGCGATAAAGGGGGAGGTCGGCGCGCCGATCGGCAGCCCGCCCTCGTAGGAAACGAGATTCCAAAACACCGCGACCTGCCGGTCGTCGAGGCCGTACTTTTCCTGCGCCAGCCTGACGACCGACGCCTTGCCCACGGAGGGGAAAAAATCCTTAATATCGGCGTGCAGCATATACCTGCCGCGACGGTGCCGCAGGGCGTTTTTCCGAATCGAACAGTCCGGCTCGTACGCCGCGGCATAGGGCCCCGCGGGCAGACGCCGGAGCGCGGCGGCCAACTGCTTTTGAATCCCTTTGAGCGCAGGAGAGGGCTCGGCAATGCGGCGCGTCCCCCCGCCCGGCTTCTTGACCGTATACACGCGGTAAGTCAGCGGCAGTGCTCTGCCCGCGCTCTGCCGGGATCGGTTGTTGATCTCGTCGATCAGGTCGCCTAAGCTCGACATATTGTGCACCTTTCCCCGGCGTGACAGATAGTGGGTTGATACGGGCTACGCGCGTGCCGAACCTCTCTGAACTTTGCTGACGCAAAGTTAGCAATCGCAAGCGATTGTCGGTTCGGCGGGGCAACTCGGTTACGTATTAGAAATACGCGTCCTCGTTGCCCCGCCGCCTGTTGCCCGCCTGCCGCGCGAAATTTTCCCCGCCGTTTTCTGCGCTGTTTGCGCGCTGATATGTGTGCCAAAGGAGGCTATATATAAAGATGAAACTCAAGTTTGATTACAACAACATGATGGCGGACGCCGTCGGGAAAGAGGGCTTTTCGGAGGCGGACTTTGCCGGCGATGCGGCCGCGATCGAGGCCGCCTTTTCGGACGTGATGGAAAAGCGCGGCAAGGGCTGGCAGGAATGGTGCGACCTGCCGTACCGGGACGACGCGTCCTTAAACGACATCGAGCAACTGGGCGGTCAGCTTAAGGAGAACGCGGGCAGCCTTGTCGTATTCGGCATCGGCGGCAGTGCGCTGGGGCCCCTGTGCGTCGCGTACGCGCTCACGCATCTTCATCACAACGAGCTGGATCGGGGCGCGCGCAAGGCGCCCAAGCTGTACGTCGAGGACAACGTTGACCCCGAGCGGATGCGCGCCCTTTTGGACGTGATCGAGCTTAAGGACGCCTATTTCAACGTCGTGACCAAGAGCGGCGAGACCTCCGAGACGTTGAGCCAGTTTCTCATTCTCTACGACCTTTTAAAGAAAAAGCTGGGCAAGGCCGAGGCCAAAAAGCGGATCATCGTCACCACCACCGTCGGCAAGGGGACGCTCTACAACATCGCAAAAGCCGAGGGCTTTAAGACCTACGGCGTGGGGCCGGGCGTCGGCGGCCGTTTTTCGGTGCTCTCGCCCGTGGGGCTGGTCACCTTTGCCGCGCTTGGCATCGACATTCGGGCGATGCTTTCGGGCGCAAAAAGCATGGCCGAGGCCTGCGCAAACGGCGACGTCAAAAAAAATCCCGCGCTTTTGACCGGGTTTTTGCAGTATAAGGCCATGGGCAAAGGGAAAAATATCAGCGTGATGATGCCCTACGCCGACGGGCTAAAGTTTATGGCCGACTTTTATTGCCAGCTTTGGGGCGAATCGCTGGGCAAGGCCAAAAATAAGCGGGGCGAAAGCGTTTACGTCGGCCAGACGCCCGTCAAGGCGCTGGGCGTCACCGACCAGCACAGCCAGGTCCAGCTCTATACCGAGGGGCCCTTTGATAAGGTCGTCACCTTTTTGGCGGTCGAGGCGTTCCGCGACACCGTGGTCATCACCGACGACAGCGAGGTGGACGCCTGCGATTTCCTCAAGGGCCGCACGATGAACGAGCTGATCGACGCCGAACGCCGCGCCACCGAGTACGCCCTCAAAAAGGCGGGACGGCTCAACTTTACCGTCACCCTCCCGGCGGTGACCGCCGAGACCGTGGGCGAGCTCCTCATGTACTTTATGTACGAGACCGCGTTTGCCGGCGCGCTCCTAGGCATCGATACCTTTGACCAGCCGGGCGTCGAGGAGGGCAAAAAGGCGACGTTTGCCATGCTTGGACGGGCGGGGTATGAAGAAAAAATGAGGGAAATTGAAAGGTCCCCGAAGCTTGCCAAATACCTAATCTAGTGATCTCTCGCAGCGTCTATATCACGTGTGATACGGACTACGTGCGGTTAGGCGGCTAAGTTGCGTACGAGAAGTACGCGCCTTAGCCGCCTAACCGCCTGTTGTCCGTCTGACACGCAATCTATCCGCTCCCCGGGCAGCGGGCGCGCCCTCGGCGGCGCCCGACCTGTTGTCCGTCTGACACGCAATCTATCCGCCGCTGTCGTTGTGCTGTATCGCGCGTGAACCCTCTCGCAACCCCCATATCGCCTGTTGTCCGTCTGACACGCAATCTATCCGCTCCTGTCGTTGTGCTGTATCTCAATCGGTACCGGGGAAAATAGACACTATTCCTTGCGCGAACGGGCACATTCGCGCGAAAGCGGCGGCGTTTTATCAAACGCAGTAGCGTTTTGTGTGGTTTTTCTTGACAAAAAGTCCGGCGGACAGTATAATGAATCAAATAATAGACCGACGGATTTTATTTTTTGCCGTACAAAGGAGAGAGAATATGGCCGATTTGTATAGGCCCTTTACCTGGGACGATCTGGGCGATGTGGAGCTGGGACGCGAAAATTTGGGGCTGGAAATGCCCGTTATCGTGTATAGGCTGTTTGAGTACACGACAAAGGACGTGCTGGCGCGGCGTTACGGCGTGGAGGCCGCTAAAGAAATCATTCGCGAGTGCGGCCATCTGGCCGGTAGGCATTTTTACAAAAACGTGCTTTTTGAGGAGGGGCAGAGCTTTGACGACTTTGTCGCCAGGCTTCAGCGTTCGCTCAAGGACTTTAAGATCGGCGTTCTCCGGCTGGAATTTGTCGACCTTGCCAAAAAGGAGCTGACGCTCGTGGTGTCCGAGGATCTCGACTGCTCGGGAATGTCGGTGTCCGACGAGGCCGTCTGCAATTATGACGAGGGCTTTATTGCCGGGATACTCGAGAGCTTTACCGGCGAGACGTGGCACGTCCGCGAAATCGACTGCTGGGCGACCGGCGACCGCGTCTGCCGCTTCGAGGCAAAGGGCGGCAAATAACCGCGCCCCGCGGGCGGCAAACGGAAAGGAGAGCTGGATCGGAAACGATGGCAAGGGACGCTTTAGACAAGATTGCGCAATATATCGACAGGCTGCTCAGCGGGAGCCGCCCTTTATTGCTGAAAATCGACGAATTTCCCACCGAATACCAGTCCGTCGCCGAGCAGCTCAACAAGCTCAATCACGACCTCATCGAAATGGCGGAGTTTACGCACAACCTGGCCAAGGGCAACATTTGGGCGGGCACGCCCGGCCGTTTCAATTTTTTGGCCGCGCCCCTAAAGGAATTGCAGTCCAACCTAAAGCACATCAGCTGGCAGGCCGAGCAGGTCGCCAAGGGCAATTTCAACCAGAGCTTGGACTTTATGGGCGATTATACCCGCGCCTTTAACGAGATGATCCAAAAGGTCGCCGCGCGCGAAAACGACTTGAAACTTCAGCTGGCCATCATCGATGAAGAAAAGCGTTCGCTCTATCGGTCAAAGTCCCTCCTAAGCACGGTGCTCCACAATATTTCCGAAATCGTTATCGTCCTAAGAAACGGCGAGACGATCTTTTTAAACGAGGCCGCCTCCCAGCTCGAAAATCGGTTTGAGGCCATCGAGTCGGACGACAAGGGCGACAACCTCATCTCGTTTATCAAGGGGCTTTCGGGCACGCGTATGCGGGGCGTCAACCTCGACTATTATGACAAGACGCTAAAGCGCTGGTACTATGTCGAGTACAAGGACTTTATCTGGAGCGACGAGCAGTATTCGGATATGTTTGTCGCCTCCGACATCACGCACCACAAGCGCAGCGAGATCCGCTTAAAGCGGGATTCCGAGTTTGACGAGCTGACCACCATCGGCAACCGCAAGCACGGGATGCGCCTCCTAAACGAAGCGCTCGCGCAAAAAAACAGCTACCCCCTGACGCTCTGCTTTATCGATCTGGATCGGTTAAAGCGGATCAACGACGAATTTGGCCACAGCGTGGGCGACGGGTTTCTAAAAAATTTCGCGCTCAAGTTCCGGCGCTTTTTGGATCGCAACAAGGTCATCACGCGTCTGGGGGGCGACGAGTTTCTCGTCATGATGCGCCGCACCGACGAAAAGGCGGCGTCCGATCTCATCCGCAACATCGAGGACGACCTAAAGGCCGACCGATCCGACTGTTTCCCGTACCCCTGCGAATTCAGTTACGGCCTCCTACAGGTGGAGGAGAGCAACCGCCTGTCTGGCGTTGACCTCATCAACCGCACGGACACCCTCATGTATAAAAACAAGCTGACCAAGCGCCGCGCCGCCGTCACCTCATAAAAGCATAGCGCCGCCCGCATATATATATAGGTCGTGTTTCCACGAGATTATAATCGGCCAATTTTTGATCTTTTAGCGTCTGTCATCACGAATTTTCTTGCACGCAGCGCCGCTACGTCCTGCGAAAAATCGTTTCAACAGACACAAAAATCTCTAAAAACCTGCTCGATTACACGCGTGTCAACACTCCCTAGCGGCGCCAAATAATCGGGCAAGCTGTTCGATTCGGTCCGTATGTGTTCCGTCTATTTCGCCGAATATAGTCCCTTGTAGCTTTTTGCCGAATTGCCCGGATACAACGCCGTCTTTCATATCGCCTCCCGCCCCCGGAAAGCCCGGTATCAAACGATCGCCAACTATTTCTATCCAATCGCCATATCCCACCGTATTGG
>JAIRRW010000026.1 GCA_031255775.1 Clostridiales bacterium | reverse complement strand
GCATTGATGAAATTCCGATTGTCCTTTGCTACTCGTCCCCATTGTCCAATCTGCCCGGGTAAGTGAGGCTTTAATAACTCCCAAACTTCATCGCTTATGTCATGTCTTCTATGTGCCTGTTTTTCCATATCTTAATTCTATCATATTTCATAATGTTTGTAATCTCGTGTCAACACTCCCTAAAAATTCAATGGTAATTTAGAGTTTTTTTGATGTAATATTTTAAATAATTTAAAATATTGCATTGCTTAATACGGAGAGTGTATTGACTTTGTGCTTTCGGTATGCTACATTTTAATGTAATAATAAACCAGCGGAGAGTTTAAAATGAACGGTCACAACGGTCGCGGCTACGCTCTTTACGGCGGTAAATATACCGGACAGGGCGGATTATTCGGCACCGTAAATAAAACAGGAATCGTTGAGAATCTTGCTTTTATCGGCACGGACTTTTCACCCGCAAGCGGACAGTCGGCGGGAATAGCGCAAAAATTCTATGGGCGCTTAGAGAAGCTGTACTTCTTTGAACGCGAAGCGGCGACGTCCGCATTCGCTCTGGACTAGAGACGGATTATGAAAGTACAATACGGAAAAGAGATAGAAGTACGCGTTGAGACCGACGTGTTTGTGGCGGGCGGCGGGCCTGCGGGCGCGGCGGCGGCGATAGCGGCGGCGCGGACGGGCAGGAGAGTATTTCTTGCCGAAGCCGCGGGCGCGTTCGGCGGCGCGGGTACTGTGGGCTTAGTGCCGGTCTTTCAGCGGATAGGCGACGGAGTGAACGAGCTTTGCGCCGGAATAGGCAAGGAAATTATTGACAGGGCGTACGAGGGCGGAGCTAAAGACCACGAGTATTTTGCCATAAATAAAGAAGCGTTAAAGCGCGCCTATGACGGCTTAATTTCGGAGGCGGGCGTCGAGTTCCGGTTCATGACCAATCTTATTGATGTGGCGGTGAAGGCCGGTGAAGTAGAATATGTTGTTTTATCGGACAAAAGCGGAGTCTACGCGGTCAAAGCCAAAGTCTATATTGATTGCACCGGCGACGGCGACTTGTGCGCGTTTGCGGGCGCGGAGTTCGAAAAGGGTGACGAGAACGGTCAAATCATGCCCTCAACTTTATGTTCTTATTGGGCGGATATAGACTGGGATAAGTTTGATATGCAATACAAACACGAGCAAAACATCTATGTTGACGATGCGTACAAAAAGGGGATACTCTCTGTGCGGGACAGGCATATGCCGGGAATCACAAAGGTCGGGGCGACGCTGGGCGGCGGAAATTTGGGACATGCTTACGACGTTGACGCGAGCGACTCCGCGACCGTTACGCGCGCGCTTTTAGAGCAGCGGCGTATGCTGCCGGAGTTTGAAAACTACTTCAGAACATACTGGAGCGGCTTTGAAAAAGCGCGGCTTATTTCGACGGCGGAATTTTTGGGCATACGCGCTTCCAGAAGGATAACAGGTGAATACATTTTGAATATCGACGACTATATGAGCCGTGCCGTATTCGACGACGAGATAGGACGGTATTGCTATTCGGTGGATATTCATCCCTCGAAAACGGACGACGAAAGCTACCAACGGTTTAGAAATAAGTTTAAGGGTTTATGGTACAAAGCGGGAGAGAGCTACGGAATCCCGTACCGCATTTTGACTCCTAAGGGTCTGAAAAACGTGCTGACTGCCGGTCGTTGCGTGAGTACGGACAACGCAATGCAAGCCTCAATCCGCGTCATGCCCGGCTGTTATATAACGGGTCAGGCCGCCGGAACAGCCGCCGCCCTTTGCGCGGAATACGACTGTTCGGTTCAAAGCCTTGACATAAAAAAATTGCAGGCGCGGCTCGTAAAGGACGGCGCATATTTACCTAATTTTTCGGAATAAAAATAAGTTTTTGCGGCTAGGTCGCGTTGACACGCGTGTAATCAAGCAGGTCAAACCGACCGATTATAATCTCGTGTCAACACGACCTAAAAAAATAACGGGAGACAACACCAAAAAATATGAAGAATTACAGCGCGTGTGTTGATGTTTTTTACGGCAGCGGCGACACCGTCACGCCGCCTGCTTCCGACCCGCTTAGTTTGTCGTGGAAACCCATAAAAGCCGTCTGCGGTAATACCAGCCCCTCTGCAACGCTGCCCTTTGGCTCCGTATCGTGCACCCCCTACAGCGGCGGTTATTCATCCGGCTACGGAAACAATAAAATAAACTGGGGCGAAAAGCCCGAAAAACTGTTCGCGGGAAGTAAGCTTATAGGCTTTTCGCACCTTAATCACAGCGGCATAGGCGCGCTCGGACTTTACTATAATTATGCCGTAACCGCGCCTTTTCGGGGCGGGCTTAAAAACGCTTTTTTACTAAAGGATATCGGCGGCGAAAACGGCTCGCCGGGCTTTTATTCGGCGGAATTTACGGACGAAAAAATTAAAGCGTCGGTGACCGCAGGACGGCATACCGCCGTTCATAAATATGAGTCGGACAAGGGTTTCAGGCTTGCCGTAAATTTTGCAAACGACGGGCTGTACAGGGACGCCCCGCGCGTTTTTTCTCATGCTGAAAACGGCAGCGTATTTATAAGCGACGACGGCACGGTATGCGCAGAGGCGGTTTTTCAGGGAGTAAAAATCCATTTCTGCGTCCGCGTTACGGGAGCGGATAAAACGGCGTTATGGCTAGGCGGCGGGGAAACCGGAGACAGGGAATTAACCGGCGTAGAAAAGGGCGCGGATTTCGGGTGCGTGTTCGATATTAAAGAAAAAAGCACGGAACTGAGGCTCTCTCTTTCGCTGCTTAGCCACGCGCAAGCCTTGGCGTTTTTAGACGGCGAAAAGGATTCGTTTGCGCAAATTCTTAAAAGCGCAAAGGGGGAATGGGACAAAAGGCTCGGCGCGGTAGACATAACCGCAAGCGAAAAGGATACACGGCTGTTTTACTCGAACCTTTACCATACTATTATTAAGCCGGCGGATTTTTCGGGTCAAAATTATCTGTTTGAAAGCGAAAGCTTCGTTACGGACTTTTGCACGCTTTGGGATATGTACAAAACCCAGCTTCCGCTTGTCTTTACGCTCTATAAAGATATGTCTGCCCGAATTACCGACACACTGATTGGTTACGGCAAAAAATTCGGCAAGCTTTTCCACAATCTGGTTTTGAGCAGTAATATGAGTATTGAGGCAAAACAGGCGGCGGTACTGTCTTGCTATGTTCTGGCCGATGCTTGGTACCGAGGGCATATTAAGGATTACGGTACGCTATCGAAAGCGATGCGCGGCGATATAGAAAGCTGCAAAACTTTTTTGGAAACGAGTGAAATGCCGAAAACGACAATGCTTTTGGACATTGCCGAAGCGTGCGGCTCTTTGGCGGAGATTGCCGGGAGTGCGGGGGATACGAAAACGGCCGCGGAATTCGGCGCGCTTCAAGGAAATTGGATAAAGGCGTTTGACGAAAAAACCGGCTTACTGCGCGAGAATTACGACTACTATGAAGGGAATCATTGGAGTTATTCCTTCCGACCCATGAGAGATTATAAAGAGCGCATAGCTATAGCGGGCGGAAGGGAAAAATATCTCGGACTTTTGGACAGGTTCTTCGGTTTTACCGAACCCGAAAATACCGTCGGGCGCTTTCAGGGCTTTAATAACGAAACGGATATGGAAACGCCGTACGCATATATCGACGCGGGCGAGCCCGATAAAACCGCGCAAATAATCCGCGCGGGGCTCGATTGCTATTCCTTAGGACGGAACGGCTTGCCCGGTAATAACGATTCCGGAGGCCTTTCGTCATGCTTTATCTGGAACTTTTTAGGCCTGTTTCCCGTAAGCGGACAAAATAAAATTTACTTGTCGCGTCCGTCCGCCGAACGCGCGGTAATTCATCTCTCTAACGGCAATAAACTGGAAATCCTAAAGAAAGGCAATGGCGGCAAAAGCCCCGCAATTTTCTTTAACGGTGAAAGAATTGGAAATACTTTAACGGTAAGCGAACTTATGCGCGGCGGCCTGTTGGAATTCACATAAAAACAATCAAATAATAAATCGGTATATACCCGGAGCAAGCTCCGGACACGCGGCTGCGCCGCCTGCCGCGATGCACAACCGTTTCCCCATTCTTTTTTATAAGGCGTTTCAACATCGCCTCCTCGTCGTCAAACGGTTCTCTGACGACGGCGGGCGGAATATAGACCGTTTAGCCGTCGCGATTGGTTGCAAGAACGGGTCTAACGCCGTATCCCTCGCGCGAATGGATACATTCGCGCGAAAGCGGCAGCGATTAGACGCCGCTGTACGCCATAAAGCCGCCGTCTATGGGCAGGACGATTCCGTTGACAAACGCGGACTCGGAATAGTTGAGCAGGAATTTGACGGCGCCCAAAAGCTCGGACGGCTGACCGAACCGGCGCATGGGCGTATGGCTGATGATTTTTCGGCTCCGCTCCGTCAACGAACCGTCGTCGTTGAGCAGCAGCGCCCTATTTTGCCCCGTGATCAAAAAGCCGGGCGCGATCGCGTTGACACGGATTTTCGAGTCGGCAAAGTAGACGGCAAGCCATTGTGTCAGGTTTGAGATCCCCGCCTTGGCGGCGCTGTACGCGGGCACCTTGGTCATGGGACACGGCGCGCTCATGGACGAAATGTTTAAGATACTGCTCCCCTCGCGTCCGAGCATTTGTTTGGCGAACACCTGCGTCGGAATGACCGTTCCCAAGAGATTCAAATCCGTCACAAACGCAAAATCCTTAGAATCGATGTCGAAAAAGGTTCGTGTGCCGGCGCCGTACGTCTCCTCGGCGGTCGAGCCCTTGGGGTTGTTGCCGCCGGCGCCGTTTATTAAAAAGTCACAGGCGCCAAACGCGTCCGCCACCTCTTTGGCGGCGGCGTTGACGCTTGCGGGCTCCAGGACGTTGCAGCCCACGCCGATCGCGCGTCCGCCCGCCCTTTCTATCTCGGCCGCCCTTTGCGCGGCGGCCTCCGCGTTGAGGTCAAGCAAGGCGACCCTTGCGCCCTCTCTGGCCAGCATAGCGCCAAACGCCGAGCACAACACGCCCGCGCCGCCCGTGATTACCGCGGTTTTTTTGTCAAATAACATCGCTTTTTTCTCCCTTTTTTATGGCCTCGTCCAATCCGTTTAAATAGGCGATCCCAAGCGCGCGGTCGTACAGTCCGTAACCGGGGCGGCATTTTTCGTCCCAGATGTTTCGGCCGTGGTCGGGGCGCATATAGCCGTCAAAGCCGACGTCGTGATACGCTTTCATAATGTCGTACAGGTCTAGCGAACCGTCCGACGACAGGTGCGACGTTTCGCATAGGCTGCCGTCGTCCTGCCTCAACACGTTGCGCACGTGCGCGAAGTGTATCCGCCCCGCCTTGCCGAATTTTCGGATCATGGCCGGAATATCGTTTGCGGGCGACGCGCCCAGCGACCCGCTGCAAAGCGTGACGCCGTTGTAAGGGCTGTCCGCCAGCTCTAACAAAAGCGCAATATCCCGCTCGTCTTTTACGATGCGCGGCAGCCCGAAAATACGCCAGGGCGGATCATCGGGATGGATCGCCATTTTAATATCGTACCGCTCGCAATACGGGATCACCGCCTTCAAAAAATACCCCAGCGCCGCCCGAAGCCCTTCCTCGTCGACGGTTTGATACGCTTGAAACAGTTCGCCGACGCGGTTCAGCCGTTCGGGCTCCCACCCCGGCAGCGAAAACCCGTTGCTGCCGCGGCGCATAGCGCGAACCATTTTGGACGGATCGGTTATTTTGTCGATCACGCGCTTGTCATAAAACATCGCGCTCGAGCCGTCTTTTAACGGCTTAAAAAGGTCCGTGCGCGTCCAGTCAAAGACCGGCATAAAGTTATAACAAACGCATTTTATGCCGATTTCCGCCAGATTTTTGAGTGTTTTTATATAATTTTCGATATAACGGTCACGCGCGGGCGCCGCGAGCTTGATGTCCTCGTGAACGTTGACGCTCTCGATGACCTCCAGACCAAGGCCGCTGCCCTCGACCTCGTTTTTAAGCCCGCGCACCCGCTCTCTTGGCCAGACCTCGCCGACGGGCACGTCATAAACGGCCGAAACCACGCCGCCGATGCCGGGAATCTGACGAATGTACTGTAGCGGTATCGAATCGTCCTTCGCGCCGTACCACCGAAACGTCATTTTCATGTTTATAGACATCCTCCTTTAGCGCACAAAACAAAGTGGAAAACGGCGGGGAAAACGGCAATGCATATTTTTCACGCTTATCCTCCCTTGCGCACGAGCCGCACGGTCGGAAAGCACAGCCCCTCATCATAGAGCGTATAGCCGTCCGTCCACTCGCCGCCCTCCGTGACAAAGGAAAACGGGCCGTACGCGCGTTGCTTGGGGTCGGCGACGTGCAGGGGTCCGAAGGTGTTTCTGCGCGTAAAGCAGACGGTCAATTTTAGCCTCCCCGTCACCGTGTGAACGTCGGTCTCGTAGGGCGCGAAGCAGACGGTCTCGGTCTCGCGCCCAAAGTCCGCCGACACATACGCGCACCGCATCCGCGCAAACGACAGCGAAACATCGCCCTCGGTGATCCCGGTATCCAGCGTGACCTTTCCCGAATAGAACGGCAATCCCTGCTCGGACATGGACTTCTTGGCCGAGAGCTTATCGGGCAAAGCGGTCAGCGTCCGGCGCGTTCCGTCACCGTCAAGTCTGACGCCGAACCCGCCGATCAGGTACATGGCCTCCAGATCGGTCTCGGCCGAAAAATCACACGACGCCGTTATGGTGTTTTCACCCGGCAAAAGCGCCGTCGCTTCGAGGGGAATCCGCTTAAAGCTGTTGTCGATAAAATACCCGCCGCCCTCTTTTTTCTTTATCTCCCGCCCGTTGAGCGTGATGTCCCACAGCGCGGGACGCTCGCACACGAGGCCGAGCGTTTCGGGAAACGCTTCGGCATAAAAGCGGTACACCAGCTTTAGGCGACAGGCCGTTTTTGTCTTTTCGGCCGCGCCGTACCTCTCGCGATACCAGGGCTGTACCGCGTTTCCGCCTCGTTGCGGCAGTCCAAATTCTTGCCGCACCGCCCGATCCGCCTTTAGGACCTCGGCGCGTCCGCGAGGCTGTCCGTCCACATAATAATCCGCCGTATCGAGGACGAGTATGTTCGGCTCGTCCAGCACATACGGCAGGGCATCTTCGAGGCGAATTTCTTGGACCTCGGCGGGCTTGGCCGTATAGGCGGGCGTTTCGGCCTGCGTAAAGATCAGCATCCGCTCCTGCCCCTTGGCAAAGGACGTCTTGACGCGCGTGCAAGCCGCTTCGCGGACAAACGCGCAGGGCTTTTCGCGTCCGCTGCGAAGGTCGTACTCGAACACATTGGCCGAGACCGAAAACGTCAGCTCGGCCTCCTTGCCGCCCTCGCGGTCGAGATTGACGACAGCCGCCAGATATTCGCCCTCGCCGGTTTTTCGCACCGCGGATAAAAACCCTTTCTCCCCGCCCGTATCCAGCCGAACGGCGGTATACAGCGCGCAGCGCCTTGCCGCCGCCGCCTCGTCCCTTGCGGCCTCGAAACGCGAACAGTCGATCGAAGTACGCTTGCCGTCCACGTAGGCCGGCGGGTCGCCGCAGAGCACGACCCTGCCCCCGCCCGCAGTAAATTTGTCCAACAGCGCCAGGGTGGATGCGCGCAGGTGATCCGCGCCGCTCAAAAGCACGGTCTTATAGCGCATGGCGCCCACCGACAGAACCCCGCCGTCCGCCCGCGCGTGACGGGCAAGGATATCCTCGTCGCCGTAGTCAAAATCCACGCCCTCGTCTATCAGGCACATAAACTGCCGCGCGTACGACTCCTCGAGACGCTTAATCTCGCCGCTATTGGCCGACAACCCCTCGAAACAGCCCTGCCGGACATAGCCCCAAACGCTTTCGATCGGATTGATCGCCAGCACGTCGCAAACCGGCCGCCCCGCAGAGAGCGCCATGCCCAGCCGCGCGAAATAGTCCTCGACGTATGTATAGGCGTCGTACCAGGCCGACTGATAAAAAATACTGGCCGGATAATCGCGCTTGGCGACGCCCTCCATCGTGTACCAGCTAAGGTGATGACAGCGCAGGTTGACCCCGAGCAGCGCCTGCCAGTCGCCCGTATTTTTGTGCCCCTCAAAATTGAACTGCCAGCCGGTACACCCATAGAGCTCCGAAAGCAAAAAGGGCTTATTCAACTGCCGGACGACCGATTGCGCCTGCTTGGCCACCCAGTAAGCGCGGTTTTGCTCGGTCAGAACGTCGATTCCCGGATAATCCATATATTCGTAGTAGCGCATCATACTTCCGCTCATGGCCGTCTGCGCGGACAACGAATCCTCATGCAGGATATGCCCCGTAACCGTCAGCTTATTTTGGGCGCACCAAATGCGGTACGGCCCTGCGAAGCTGTCCAAAAACAGCTGCTGGAGCGTCCGCACATAATCATAGGCCGTCTTTGAAAAGGCGTCCGGCCCGCTTGCCCAATAGATCTCCGGCAGGCGCGGCAGGAGATCGTACCCGCACACAGACAAAAACGTATCGAACAGCCCGTAGGCGTACGGGGTCATGCCGTGCTTATTTTCGTTGGGTAGGGCAAAGCCGCCGAAAATACAGCCGCGGTGCGGCTCGTCGGTAAAAATGCCGCGTATCGCGTTTCCGAACAGATCCCCGACCGCCGACCTGTATTTTTCGTGCGTTTCGGCGATAAAGCATCCAACCGCTTGGGGATTTAGGGTATCGAGATAGGTATACCCGTTATAAAACGGGTCCTTTGCCATTTCCTCAACGCAAAAAACCGCCGCGACGTATCCGTCCTTGATTTCCGCGCGGTCCACAACGGGATAATAATCCAACAGCGTCCCCCGCGCAAGCCGCACGGCAAAGGCCGCCAGATATTCCTGCCCAAAGGCCGCCAGATCAAACTGCCCGCGGGAGACGGTATGTAAGGAAATATACTTGATCCGGTATTTCGGATTTTTTGTGACGCGGCCGCCCGCCGTGCCGCTCGGCCACCTGTCCTCGTCGTATATATAGGCGTGCAGCCCCAGCCTTTCGGCCTCCTTGGCACAGGCGCGAATACACGCAAACCATTCCGCGCCGAGGTATTCGGTCGAAAGCCCCGAGCGCGAATGCATAAAAAACCCGCCGAACCCCATCTGCTTAAAGATACGCACCTGGCGAATCAGTTCTTTTTTATCCAGCCGTCCGTTCCAGGCCCAAAACGGCATACCGCGAAAGGGCGCGGGCGGGTTTTTGAGTGTCTCGAATTTCACAAGCCGCCGTCTCTTATTTCCGGCCCGATCCGTACCGCCTGCAGCTGCGCCTTGATACAGAGCTCCGCGGCCTTAAACGCGTGCGCCTGCGTCATGGCGCGCTCCGTGTGATTGAGGCAGTCGAGTATCAGTTCGCCAAAAAACGGAAAGCCGACCGTCCCCGCCGCGGACATCTTTTTTTCGGTCTCGTGATTGACCAGCAGAACGGTATCCGCGCCGCCGTCCGTCCCGATATCGGCATACTTGCGGATCTCGATATAGCCGTCCGTCCCCAAAATCATCGTTCGGCCGTCGCCCCAGGTCCTTAGGGCGTCGGGCGTAAACCAGTCCACCCGAAAATAATTGGTCGTTCCGTTTTGGCCGACCAGCATGGCGTCGCCAAAATCGTCAAGCCCGGGATGCGCCGGGTTTTTATAATTGGCGATTTGGCTGCGGACGACCTGCGCGTCCTCTTCGCCCGCAAAATACAGGTATTGCTCGATTTGATGGCTGCCGATGTCGCACAGGATCCCGCCGTATTTTTCTTTTTCGAAAAACCAGGCGGGGCGCGTCGGCGCGTTGAGACGGTGCGGCCCCAGGCCGATCACCTGCAAGACCTGGCCGATGACGCCGTCCTTAATCATCATCCCGGCCAGAACGGCGCTTTCGACATGAAGGCGCTCGCTGTAATAAACCGCGTACTTTTTATCGGTCGCTATGACCTTTTTTTGGGCCGATTCCAGCTGCTCCAGGGTCGTCAGCGGCGCCTTGTCGGCAAAATAATGCTTGCCGCTGTCCATAACCTTGAGCCCCAGCGCGCACCGCTCGCTTGTGACGCAAGCGCTTGCCACAAGCTGCGCCTCCTTGTCGTCCAATACCTGCGCCTCACGGCTTGCCGGGACGGCGGTCGGAAAGGTCTTTAAAAAGGCGGCGACCTTAGCGGGGTCGGGATCGTAGACGTATTTTAAGGTCGCCCCGGCGTTAATGAGGCCGCTCACCATGCCGTAGATATGCCCGTGATCCAGCCCCGCCGCCGAAAAAATAAAGTCCCCCGCCGCGCAAACCTTGGCCGCCTTTTTCTGCGCGGGCACATAATACATTCCGTCCTTGTTTTTCATAGCTGCTTTATCCTTAAACTGCCTAATAAATAATGCTTTTTTCTTTAAAGTTTTGTACGGCGCCGCTCTTTTTGTAAAAATGCGGCACGTTTTTTAGCTTGCCCGAAAGCGTATAAAACGGGTCGTCACGCCTTAGCGGAAGGTCCACCGTCTTGCCCGAGGAGCCGGATTTGTATATGGCCGAGATGAGCTCGATGGCCGCCCTGCCCTGCTCGCCCGTGACCACCGGCTCGCGGTTTGTTTCGATCGCGTCCAAAACGTCCCCGATTTGCCCTGCGTGCCCCTCAAACCTTAGATCGGGGATCGCGTCGTAAAAGGCCTGCAATTTTTGCTTATATTCGAGATTTTCGTAGGGGAACCCGTCCGCCTGACCGCTGGACGCAAGGGGGTCCCAGGGCGCGGATATTTTTGCCCTTTCGCACTGAAAAATGAGCTTTTGCTCCTCGCCGTGATGGACGACCGAGCTTGTCAAATGCCCGATCGAATTGTCGCCGTATTTGAGAATCGCGGACGAGAGGTCCTCCACCTCCGCGTTGTCATGCGCGACGTTGCTGATAAACGCGCTTAGCTGCTTGGGAAGTCCCTTGATCCAACAGAGCATATCGATATGGTGTACCGCGTGATTGAGCGTACAACCGCCGTTTTCCTTTTCCCAGCTGCCGCGCCACCACAAGTCATAATAGCTGTGCCCGCGCCACCAACAGCTGTCCACCTGCGCGTGCAAAACCTTTCCGGCAAGACCCGAATCGAGTACCTTTTTGAGCTTCCAGACCGAATTGGTAAAGCGCCGCTGCGAAACGACCGACAGCAGCTTGCCGCTCCTTTTGGCGGCCGCGATGACGGTATCGCACTCCTCCAGCGAGGCCGCCATCGGCTTTTCGATCAAAACGTTTTTTCCGTCGTTTAAAAAATCCACGGCGATGCCGCCATGCACATAGGGCGGCGTGCAAACGCTGACAAGGTCGATGTCCTTGCGGCCGATAAGCGCCGTATGCGAACCGACTATGTCGCAATCCAAATTGTACTCTTTTTTTCGTCTCTCGGCCTTGTCGGGATAAATATCCGCCAGCGCGACGATTTTTGCGCGGTCGGGAAATTTGAGATACGCGGTGATGTGCGAGGGTGAAATATTTCCGGTTCCGATGATTGCTACGTTGAGCATACTTGTCTCCTCAATTTTAGATCGTGTGAACGCGACCCTATCTTGCTTTTTTCTTTTTGATGAGCCCTGCCGCGCATACGGCGGCCAGGACGGCCGCGTAAAACAAGCCCGCTTTTGTGCCGGCCGCGGCGCCGGAGCAGCCGCCCGCGTCGGCGGGCAGATCGTCGTATCGCGGCATTCTGTCGCGGCCGGGAACCGAGGACGACGGGTCGCTGCCGATCCCCTCGATGCTGACCGAACGCGACGCGGCGTTATACACGACGGTATTGTAGGCGACGAGCTTATCTCCGTACAGCGTGGTAAAGGCGTCGTTAAACCTGACCGTCAAATCCTGCGCCGCCCCGTCCCAGGCGTTGACGCCGCCAAACTTGATGCTCATCACGTCGTTATAGCCCTTTGCGCCCATGATGAGGAGTACGGTGGTATTGACGTCGCCGCTGCCCGCCGCGCTTTGCGCCTCCAGCAATTCGCCGACCGTTTTCCCGTTGATTTCGATCCCCTGCCGCATGGCCTCGATGATATTGTACTGCGTCAGCTTGACAATATCCGCGGGCGAATAGTACTGTGCCATATTGCTCTTGATCCAGGCGAGGTCCGACGCAAGGTGCGGCTTCCAGCTGTCCGTGATGCTGCGGTCAAATTTGACAAACAGCGTATACCCGCCGTCCTGCGAATCGATTTCGTAATACGCGTCGATGATTTGGAGCGGCCTGTTCCAGGGCGGCTGGATATAGTCGTGCCATATCTCCTCCGAAAAGCTGTAATACTGGCTGTACGCGCCGCCGAGCGTTTTACTGCCCGCGCCGCGATTGGCGGCAAGCCCCTTTTCGAGCGTGACAAACTGATCCGAGGCCGACCGCGCAATATCGATCAACGGCACGCCGTCCTCCATCGCGGTATCCGCTTTTAAATCGATGATGATTTTGTTTTCATCCAGCCGCGCCGTGACCGCGTCCGGGTTGGCCGCGTTGATTTCTTGCAGCGAATACCCGTTGATCGAAATGCGCGCGGCATAAGCGGCGTTAGCCGTGACGTCCAACGTGGTATCGGTGATGGCCTCGCTAAAAACCACCGCAAAATTTAGGGTATCCATAATCACGTCTTCGGAATATCCGATTTTTGTCAGGCCGCTCACCCTAAGCGGGGCGGCGGTCTCATCGAGCGGCATCAAATCGTTATTGCTGTTGACGCCCCCGCCGTCCTTGAGCGAAACATTTTTATACGCGAGGATCTTGTAGGTGTAGTCCTTATCGAGCACGGTTCCGTTTTCGAGCATCATGCCTTGTTTAAAGGTGATTACGTCGGACCCGTCCATTTTTAAGTAGCCCGCCCCGTTCACCTCGCTATGCGTCAGATAGATATGAAAGGCCAGCTGTTTTTCCTTGCCGAGGGCATGGATCGTGATTCTGTCCGTGTCTGTGATGCGGTTCCAGGTGTATACGCTGCGGCCGTTTATCCAGATAAAGCCGCCGATATTTCCGCTGCGGTTGACATTATTTGTCGGCGCGTCGCCGTACGACGGCGCCTCCGACAGGTTGACCCGAAACGCCGCCTGCCTTGCGTATGTCGCGTGTGTCATATCCCGAACATCGAGGTTGGTCGCCGAAACGATCGAATTTTCCGCGCCGA
>JAIRRW010000029.1 GCA_031255775.1 Clostridiales bacterium | reverse complement strand
GTTTTGCGAATTTTTGCTTTTTAAAATGGTTGCTCATAATTTAACAATATTAGTCACAATGTGCGAAAATGTACTTTTTAACCCGATAATATAGGACTGTTGCGATAAATATTTTGCCGTTTCGACATTATATACTATAATTACTCAAAATATTTTACAAAATACCATGCAAATCAGTTGTATTTTTCGCCAACAATTGGTATAATTCACGTATAAAGGCTAAATAAATAAAAGCCAAATCCATAAACAGGAGGAAACGTGAATGAAAGACCGAATCATGCTCGTGGAAGACAATGAGGAATTTTTGAACAACCTGATCTCTTTTTTCCGCAGCGACGAAGGATTTGACATTGTGGCGACCGCCCGGGACGGCGAGCAGGCGATCGAGCTGTTTAATTCGGTGCGGCCGGACGTCCTGGTGCTGGATCTGGTCATGCCCGGCAAGGACGGCTTTGCCGTGCTTTCCGCGATCGACAAGGGCGCGGCAAAAATCGTTGTCCTCTCGGCCTTGTCACAGGATGTTTTTGCCGTCAAGGCGTTGGAGCTGGGTGCCGACTATTACATGATGAAACCCTGCTCGTTAAAGGATTTGGGCGAGCGGATTCGCGAGCTGCTGGACAAGCCGGCCTTTAGGAAAAAGCGCGTCAAGACCGCCAACCACTCGATCGAGGAGCGGATCACCAACATCTTTATCACGGTCGGGATCCCCGCGCATATCAAGGGCTATCAGTTTTTGCGCGAGGCCATCAAAATGGCGGTGGACAGCCCCGACATCATCAACAGTATCACCAAACGCCTCTACCCCGAGGTCGCCGAAAAGTTTTTGACAACGGCCTCAAAGGTCGAACGCGCCATCCGGCACGCCATCGAGGTCGCCTGGAACCGCGGCAAGATCGAAAACATCAATTCGCTGTTTGGGGTGAGGGTGTACAGCAACAACGAAAAACCGACCAACGGCGAATTCATCGCCCTCGTCGCCGACAAAATGCTGCTGGAAAGCGTTTAAGCGCGCTGACGACGCTGCCGCATTGCCGCTGCCGCTATTCGATAAAATGCCGTTTCACTTGCATTTCACCGCCAACGCCCGCCGATTTTGTCGGCGGGCGTTGGCGGTGCGGCGTTTTGCGCGAAACGCGAAAAAGGCCGGTCATACTATAGGTTAGTTATAGTCGGTCGTCATACAGGCCGGGCATCATACGGGTCAGTTGTAATAATAGTCGTCGTCACCTGTCGGGGCGGTGTTGCCCGCCCGGCTTTTTGTTGTAATGAGGCGGCAAAAACAAGCCCTAACACCACCGAAGCAAGAGCCGCGCCGCCGTCAACGCGGCGGTTTGTCTTTTTTTCTCGTTTTTTCTTTCATGATTCCCCCCTGTAACGCCCCCGAAAACGCCGCATTTACTAACGCCGCATTTATCCTGTAGGCGTAGACAAAAACTGTTTGCAACGCTTGCCATGCCCGGATTTTTGTTGTATAATAAGGTGCTCAAGTCATGCCGGGGTGTAGCGCAGATGGTAGCGCGCTTGGTTCGGGACCAAGAGGTCGTGGGTTCAAATCCCGTCACTCCGACCAAACGAGGCCTGTTTTCTTACGAAACGGGTCTTTTTTTGTTCTGGGTCGTGTCAACACTACCTATTATTTCCGCCGCGATCTCACGCCTTTTTTGTTTTCGGTTTTGGCCGGGCCGTTACCGGTTCGAGGGCGGCCCCGACCTGACGCGCAAGCTCCGCGTTGTCGATGTCGAGGACGTAATGCTCTTTTATTCCACTCCTTTAATATCCCCCGAAAACCTTTTTTACAGCAATTCGCACCGGATCTCGAAGCGCATATCGGTCATGCTGTCGTCGGCGCCCACCTCGTAGGCGAGGCTTACGCGGATGTTTTGGTCGGTCAGCTCGGTCTCGACGGTCTTGGGGATGATGGTCAGCGGAAAGCGTCCCAGCTTGGTGGCGACGGCAAAGGACGCGGGCGTATCCTTTTCGAGGATCAGCGTATAGACGAGCTCGCCGATATGGCTGAGCGTGACGATACGGTCTAAAATGGAAAGCTGAACCCGTTCGGTTTCGGATTCGAGGTATTCGATATGAACCGACTCGCCGTCGTAGCGAACGCGGCCGTTGAAGGCTGCGGTATATTCGCCGTCGGGACGGCCGTAAAAATAGATTTTGGCTTCTCTTTCGGTTTCCGTCATGTGCCTCCGCCTCCGACCCTCATCGGTCAAAACGCCTTATCCACTAACAGTATACCATGCCGTAAAATTTTGTCAAGAGATACAATAATTTGCCGTGGCGATACATAATTTTCCTCCGTTTGTACACATACTAACCGTACAAAAAATACACGGAGGAACAGATCGGCATCATGGCAGAAAAAAAGGGTATCATCAGGCGGATCGACGACCTGGGGCGTATTGTGATTCCCCGCGAATACCGCAAGCTGCACGGTATTGAGCTGGGCGATCCCATCGAGATCACGGCGTTGGGCACGGGTGAAATCGTCTTAAAGCGGGTGGATCTGGGCGAGGAGCTCGTCAAAAACGCGGGGCGCATACTCGAAACGGTGAGCGGCGAGCTGGAGGGGGCGCTTTTGGTGTCCGATTTTGAGACATACCTGTTGGGCGAGGGGGACGGCGGCGGGCGGCGGTTCATGGTCGGAAAGGAGATCGGCAAGTGGGCGGCCAAGCTCTTAAAGGAGCGCAACCAGTACCTGGGCGCCGCCAAAAACGAACGGGAAACGATCGACCTGTCCGGCGGCAAATTCGGGTTTGCCGCGGTGCTGCCGCTGATGCAGAACGGCGACTGTTACGGCGGGCTGTATTACCTGTCGCACACGAATATTTCGAGCGAAACCTTTACAACCCTAAAAATTTTGGCGAAATTGATCGCGCTCTCGATGAAGAAATTTTGAAACGCGGGCGCACGGGCGCTGCCGCTTTCGCCAAAATTGCCAACGAAAATTGCCAACAGGCGTAAAACAAGCGCAAAATTGTCATAAAACGGTTGCTTACTTAGCGGGGTCGTGGTATAATAGATAAGCTCTGTTCGGAAAGTCACTTTAAGAACAGGTCTAAAGGAAAGTGTTTTATGTATCGTTTCGGCAATTTTTTATGGGCTGTGGCTCCTTGGGTATCGGATTCGTTTCCGACCGTTCGGCTTGTCCTGGCTATCCTGATCGTCCTGTTGAGTTTGGCGATCACCGTTTTGGTTTTGGTTCAGCCCGGCGCCGAGCAGCAGGGCATGAACGCCGTGACCGGCGGCCAGAGCGATACCTATTACAGCAAGAATAAATCGGAAATGCGCGAAAGCATGATGAAGCGGCTGACCATTATTTTGGGCGTCGCCCTCTTTGTGGTCGTGGTGCTGTTTTTTGTCACGGTCGTGATTTACAGCGGGCTGTGAGCCGCAAGGCCGAACCCCCGATGACACAAGGTCGAAAGTTGTATCATTAAACTGCGGGGCTGTATCCACGGCCCCTTTTGCGATGCCGACAAATCGGTACATAGCCCGCAGATCTGCTGCGGAAGGCGGCGCAGCCGCGTGCCCGGAGCTTGCTCTGGGGTAAATACCGATTTATTTTAAGGAAGAAGCTCATGGCAAAAAAATTAGGTAAACGGACGGGTGGCACAACAGCCGGACGCAACAACGGCGGAAAGCCAAGCGGCGCGACAAGCGGACGCAACAACGGCAAAAACGCCGTCGGAAAGCCGGACGCCGGGCGGCGGCACGCGGGCGGCGGGCGTTCGGGCGGGACGCGGCCGGGGACGTCTCGGCCTCGGATCGACAACAACGGCCTCGAAAGGGGCGACGTGCTGGCGGGCGTATTTGAGGGCTCGGGGCGGGGCTTTGGCTTTTTGCGGCCGGACGACCGCGCATACGGCGACGTCTTTGTGCCGCCGGACGCCTGCGGCGACGCCCTGTCCGGCGACCGTGTGCGGATCGTGATGACGGGCTTTAGCCGGGGGGGCGGCGAGGGCGAGGTTACCGAGATTTTGACGCGGCGCGACCCCGAATTTGTCGGCCTTTATAAGAGCGGCGTCATCTATCCCGACGAAAAGGGCCTAAACGAGGGCGGCGTGACGGCCGAGAGCAGCGAGCCGCGGCTGCCGGGCGGCAGGCGTTTGGCGGACGGCGACAAGGTTGTGGCGCGGCTGGTCGATTACCGGCGGCCGCTGTGCGCCGAGATCACCGAGGTGCTGGGCGCGGCGGGCGACACCGACGCCGAGATCATGGGCATTATCCGCACGTTTAAGCTGCGGGAGGTTTTCCCCAAAAAGGTCAAGCGCGAGGCGGAGGCGGTTCCGGCCGAGGTGGACGGGCAGAGCGCCGCAGGCCGTCGGGATTATCGAAAACAGGCCTGCGTCACCATCGACGGCGCCGACAGCAAGGACTTTGACGACGCCGTATTTGCCGAAAAAACCAAAACCGGCTACAAGCTGTACGTCCACATCGCGGACGTCGCGCATTATGTCGGGCGCAACACCGCGCTGGACGCCGAGGCGCTGCTGCGCGGCACCAGCGTCTACTTTGCCGACCGCGTGCTGCCCATGCTGCCCGAACGCCTGTCCAACGGCATCTGTTCGCTCAACGAGGGCGTCGACCGCCTCGTCCTGACCTGCGAAATGACGCTGGACGAGCGGGGCGCGATCACCGGCCACGAGCTTGTCGAGGGCGTGATTCGTTCGGCGGCGCGCATGACCTACACCGACGTACAAAAGATATTGGACGGCGACAAGAGTCTGCGGGCGGCCTATAAAAAAATAACCCCCATGCTGCTGACGGCGGCCGAGCTGGCCGCACGCCTGCGGGAACGGCGCGCGGCGCGGGGCGCGGTCGATTTCGACATGGCGGAAACCACTATCGACGTCGATAAAAAGGGAAAGGTTTTGGACGTCCGGCGCGCCGAACGGCTGTTTTCGCACAGGCTGATCGAGGAATGTATGCTGGCCGCCAACGAAACCGTAGCCGAGCAATTTGCCCGCCTAAAGGCGCCCTTTGTCTACCGCGTGCACGAGGCGCCCCCGCCCGAAAAGGTGGCGGCTTTTCAGGCCTTTCTCTCCCCCATGGCCATCGAATTTCCCGATTCGCCCGCGCCCGGGGACTATGCGGCGCTGATTGCCGGTCTGGACGAGGCGCTTAGACCCATCGTGTCCCGCGTCGCCCTGCGGTCGCTGTCCAAGGCCGATTACCGCCCGGCGTGCTTGGGGCACTACGGCCTGGCCGCCGAATTTTACTGCCACTTTACCTCCCCCATCCGCCGCTATCCGGACCTGTGCATCCACCGCATCATCAAGCAGTACCTGCACGACGGCCCCAAAAGCCTGTCGGTCTTTGCCGGGCTTGTCAAGGACGCGTCCGTCTCCTCCTCCGAGACCGAACGCCGCGCCGACGAGGCCGCGCGCAAGGTGGACGACTATCTCATGGCGCAGTTTATGGCCGATAAAATCGGCGAGGCATACGACGCCGTCGTCAGCGGCGTGACCGAATGGGGGCTCTTTTGCGAGCTGGAAAACGGCATCGAAGGCCTCCTGCGCGTCGAAGCCCTGCCGGGCAGCGGCTACCGATACGATGCCGACCGCCACACCCTAAGCCGCCCCGGCCAAGCCTACCGCCTGGGCGAACCGATCAAAATCAAGGTGGAATCCGCCCATTTCGATAAAATCAATTTCGTCCTCCCCTAACCCCCCCTAACCCCCTTAACCCCGCCCCCTTATACGGCAAAATACGGCAAAAAAACCGCGCCCAAGGCCAACCCCCGCCCCCTTATACGGCAAAATACGGCAAAAAAACCCGCGCCCGAACCGCCCAACTCCACCCCTTACGCGGCAAAATGCGGCAAAAAAACCGCGCCCGAACCGCCTCGCTATCAATGACATTAAGAACATTCGAGATAGTAACGGTATCGCTCTGTCCGTTTTCAGTTTTACCCGCTACCATATCGTTATGTTCTTGGGTACGGTTAAACGGGTCGTAAACATAACTCGTTACGCCCTTAGTTTTTAGATACTCAACAGCATTGTCAAACTTCCCGCCGCCGATGTCGAGATTGACCGTGCCGGGATTAAATTCTACTCTTGAAAATAGTGCGGGTAGTTGCCGCGAATTTATAGAAGTTGCGGCAGATGATAAACCTTGTTTTAATGTCCTATCAAGCGCATAGCGAATATTGCTTACGCCGCGTTGTGTATCTCCGCCGCTTTTAGAAGTACGTCCTCTTGCGTCGCTTTCTGATTGTTCCCTATATACGTCAGGAGTTCGTCCGTCTGTTTCGGTTTTTTGACTAACAAGACTATACCTGGTATTGCGTCCTTTTCTACGCCCAATATTTTCAAGCACTCTATCAATGCTTCCTGCTCCCTTGAAAGTTCCATTCTCTATACTCCTTTCGATTGCTTTAATCGTTTCGCTTTCGGTTTCTTGGGGTTGACATTTTCCGAATTATTGCGTATACTATTATTGGAATCTGCAGGTTGCGTTTCGGACGTGCGGGCTTGGCTGACGGTATCAGTATCGTTTGCAAAAGCCGCCTGCAGTTTTTTATTTTTATATGCCGATGAAATATAAAGGGCTTTTGCCTTGCTATCGGGAGCGGCTTCCGCGACATAATAATATCCGTTTATCCGCTTATTGTATAGCACTATGTCCGCAGGTAAACCGTCAGAATTTTTATGCGCCTTGCTTTTAAATTCGGATAAATCCATATCATCGTAATTTTGCAACACATAATCTATCCGTGCCAAATCGTTCGGATTTGACATGGAACGGTCGGCCGCACCGTTCGCCCCATGTCTGCGCTCTATGTGCCTTACCGCGTCAGGCGTTATGTATCGAGCGAATCCCGTAACATCAACACCCGTAAGCCGCTTAATATCAGCGGCTTCTTTTGTCGTGATATTTGAGATACGCGGTATGTCTCTTTAATTTGCGGATAATCGTCATGTTTAAACATAATATTTATGATTCTCCGTCAACGCCTTAATCTGCGCCTTGATTTTCTTTATGGCCCAGTCGTAGTGGCTTGACGTCGCCGAAACGCAATAACTGCCGAGGTTGGTTGTCCCTGTCCACGGGAAATGCTTCTTCGTGAAAAGCTCCTCGTCGTCGAACCGCTCAATCAGGGAAATAACCGCCCCGTGGCTCTCTTTCAGCATTTCTCGCGAACGCGTGTAGTCGGTAGATTGGTGCTTCTCCCAAAACCCGACGTTCATGTCGCCGTAGGACTTCCAGGTATACGGCGCGGGCAGGAACGGCCTGTTTCCGCCGTTCTGGTTGGCTTTCACCCAGTCAAGCAGCAATCGATGCCATTCGTACAGGTGAACAAGCACGTCGCGGATATTTCTGTCGCGCTTCCAATGCGCCTCCTTCCCCGCTTTGTCCGCGTCAAAGCAAAAGG
>JAIRRW010000079.1 GCA_031255775.1 Clostridiales bacterium | reverse complement strand
TGGACGCGTCAATGTCCGGCGTCGGCTCCCATTCCTGCGGCCCCGTCCTCCCCGAAAAATACCGGACAAAAAAAGCAGGCAAGCACAGCTTCTGTATTTCCTTTAGGTGAGTATGGGATTTTAGGTAGTGTCCGCCAACCCATAAGGGGATAGTTAAGTTTATCCGCAGTAACAGTGTAAATTGAATTATATATTATATCCGTAACCAAGGTTCGCGGCTGCAAATTTAAATTATAATAAAATTTGCTTGACACCGGGTAAGGATTTTGCTATACTTTGATAGTAAAATATGTTTACTATCGGTAGAGGGTTTTGATGCGGGGTTTGGTATAGCGGATTAAGGGATTATGAAAATCAAAAAAATATGGTGTATCGTCTTAGTCCTCGTGACGCTTTTTTTGTTGATCGCCTGCGGGGATGCGGAGATTAGGCCGACAAAAACGATGGAAATCAAGGCCGCGGCTGACATAAGGGCGGTTGCGCCCGGCGCCGACCTACAATTGGCTGTATTCGAAGGGAGTCAAAAGCTCGTCGGCGCCCTGTTTGAGATTCGGTCGGGACCTGCAAAAATACATACGTTATCGGGTCTTCTTACCTGTGACGCTGATGCAAAAATCGAGGAAAAAATCGAGGTCGGTGCGATACTGAGCGGTTATACGTGCAAAAATTTAATCTTGACGGTTGTTGCGGATGCGGTCGACGCGATCGAGCCCGTGAGCGTGTCGTTGCTTGCCCCGACGGCGGAGTCTTTGACGGTGGGCACGCATCGGCTTGCCGCCGCCGTTTTGCCTGCCGAGGCAAGTCAGGCGGTGAGGTACGCTTTTGTCGGCGTCGTACCGACCGGCGTCACGCTTTTAGAAGACGAGCTTACCGTGACAAGCGCCGCGGCCGATAACGCGGCGTTTACGATCGCGGTCACATCCGCCGTCAACGACAAAATATCGGCGACAAGGACATTTGCCGTCGACAATCTCCCTGCGACGCCGGAGGTTTCTCCCTGGAATAAGGCGCCTTCTGTCAAAAGCGTCTTTTACGACGACTTTGCTTCGGGAATCGACGGCAACATATGGCGGATCGAAAATGACGCATGGGGCGCGAACAACAACGGCGTACGGCCCGCGAATATATCCTATACGACCGATAAAAATGTCGCGAAAGAATTTGGGGCAGAGAGCGGCGGCGTGGCCGTGCTTCAATCCAACGGCGATTTTATGCAGGCGGCCGATCGGCGCAGGGAAGGCGCGAATTTGGTCACAAGACAGGCATTCGGCCCCGGCAAATACGAGGTAAGGATGAAGGTTCTGCCCAGGCTTGGGCAGTGCACCGCGCTGTGGACGTATTGGAGCGGCAATTCGGGCAGCGGGATCCCATACGAAAACTATACGCAAATCAGATACAGCGAAATCGATATCGAGCTGCCGCTTTGGGGCGATTTCCGCAATATTTCGGGCGTCAGCTATCAATACTTCAGCAGCAGCTGGGATTGGGCGACACAGGTCAACAATCGGCGCGACGTGCTGAATGTCGAGGACAGGTCGGTGCCGGCGCTCAATGACGGACGATGGCATACCTTTGCGTTTGACTGGCGGACGGACGCCGCAAACGGGGACAGGGGGGTGATTTGGTACGCGGACGGCAAGGAATTTGGCCGGAAGTCGACGTGGATCCCCGAATATACCGCGACTTTCAACATCGCCAATTGGTTTCCTGAGGAAGTCCCCTGGATCGGCGACCCGACCTTCGAAACGGCTTATATGTATGTGGATTGGGTACGGATCACCCAATATGACGACCCGGCAAAGATCGGCTCGACCGGCGTCGGCAGCGGCGGTACCGCGACAAACTTAGGCGCCCGGCCCATTCCGCTGACCGACTATATTGCCAACGGGACCTTCGGACAGGCGCTTACCGTAAAGAATACGAGAAATCAAGACATTACCTCTTGGACGCAGGCGGCGGGCGCCGTGAAAAGAGCGGCCGAACCAAATCGGCTGATGCTCGAGGGCGGCTCAAAAGCGACACAGGCGATCGGCGCGCAGTACGCGGGCTATACCTTTAGCTTGGACGTGGACGCGGAGGTGACGGGCGGTACGGGCAAGTGCAGGGCGTACGTCGAATATTGTAACGGCGATACGGCCATACAAAACCCCGCGCTCACGGTCGTCGGCCGCTCCGAAGCCCTCGAGTTTACCGGGGGCGAGAGAGCCGCGCAAAAGCTGGTGTTCACCGTTGTCGGCGCCGGCGTCAATCACATACGGCTGGTCATCGAAACCGAAGCGGGGACGACCGCCTCGGTCTATCGGACAAGTATGTTTTTGTTATAGCCGGCTTATAGCGGCTGGTTCGGCGGTCTATTGTTTTTCCCGGTTGCGGATTTTTTCGCGGATGACGGCGTCCATGCCGGTCAGCTTTGAGCCCGCGCGTATGGCGTTGGGGCCCAGGCGGCTAAAATTCACCCCGGCTTCGGGACATTCCTTTTTCACGTTGTTTTGGATAATTTTTAAATAGTTTTCGCCAAATTGGATCGCGCGACCGTTGAGTATGATTAGGTAAATGTCAAAAATCCGTATCAGCGAGACGATTGCCTCCGACAGGATTTTGGCCGACTCGTTGACCGCGTCGGTCACCTGCTTTTCGGTGCCCGTAAGGTATGCCTGCTTAATGTCGGCAAAATGGAAGCCGTCTTTTTTAGGGGGCGCTTGCAGCTTTCCCTCGAGGATAGCGGCATTCAGCCGTTTTTTGATCGCGTTGACGGAAACGGCGCTGTCGAGCGGGACGACCCTGCCGTCGACCAGAGTCGGGAAATAACCGATCTCCCCGGCAAGGCCGGCAAAACCGTCCTCGACGTGTCCGTTGATAAAAAAACTGCCGCCGATCCCCGTGTCGGCGTAAACGAGTATGGCGTATTGTGTGTTGCCGTCGATCAGTCCGTTTTTACTCCGTTCGGCCGACATACACAGATGAACGTCGTTTTTTAAAATGACGGCGGCGCCGGGCTGATGTTCGTTTAAAATGCCGACCAAATCGAAATCGGGGTCTATTTCGAAACGCGGCGACCAGATGGGGCGGCCGGTGTTTTTGTTGATGCCGCAGGGCATCGCCACGCAGACCGTTAAAAGCGGCAGGCCGTTGCAGGCGGAGACGAGGTCGTCGAGCTCGCGGCAAAAAGAGACCAAGGTTTCGCCGCGTATGATCTCCACATTGGGGATGCGCGTTTCTTGCAGCAAATCCCCGTTAAATGCCGATACACTGATTTTTACCTCCGATGAGGACAAATCCAGCGTCGCCAAAAGCCCCAAATCGGGATTGATTTCGTACTTTTGCGGAATCACGCCCGGCGCGTTATACGAAAAGGACTTGCAGGGCGTGATCAGTCCCATGCTTTCGAGTTCGCTTGCGATGTGCGACGCGGTGGGCTTGCTCAATTTAAAGGTCCGCGCAATGTCGGCGCGCGACATCGGACTCAGCCTAAACGAATCCATGATGAGAGACAAATTCAGTTCGCGCGCGACAGATTGGCGTTTTCCTTTTTGCATGGCGGTTTCCTTATGATAGGATACTTAATAGTATATCGAAAAATAGAGAAATGTCAAATAGTAGACCTGTTCGGGAGTGGACAATCATGGTTTAGTAAAAAAAAATGATTATTAAGTAATTTTACTATTGACAAATGGCAAAATCCGTGATATAGTAATGATAGTAATCTTTAATTACTATTACGGCTTGCTGTTTGATTTACTTGCGTCGAAAGCACAAAAAATCTTATATATCGGGATTCTTAGGGGGAGAGAGGTATCTATGAGGACTAAAAAGCTGTGCGCCTTGCTGATAGCCGCCGTACTGGCGCTCCCGGTTACGGCGTGCGAGGCAACGACCGTTTCGGGTCGGACAATGGAGCTTCGGATACAGGGAGAGGGCGTGTCCGCCGTCATAGCGCCCGGCGAAAGCGTACAATTTGAGGCGTACGAAGGAAATACCGGGCTCTCGGGCGTGACATTTTCGGTCGTATCCGGCCCGGCCGGGATCAACGCTTCCGGCGGCTTGCTGACCTGCAACACCGATGCGCAGGACGGCGCGGCGATCAAGGTCGGCGCGGCGCTTGCGGGCTATACCTGCGAGGACTTTACGTTGACGGTTGCCGTTACGCCGCCGATCGAGGCGCCTGTGATCGCTTATGCCGGTCATCAAGACAAGGAAGCCGTTGATACGGTTGCGCCCGGCACATCGCTGCCGCTGGGTATTTATTTGAATAAGCAGGCGGTTTCGGGCGCGGCTTTTTCGGTCGTCTCGGGCCCCGCAACCATCGATGCCGCGACAGGCCGGCTGACCTGCAAGGCGGACGCGCAAGAGGGCGAGGTCATCAAGGTTCGCGCCGTGCACGAAGCGTATGACGACATTGCCGACTATACCCTGACGGTAGAGCCTGTATGGAATAAGAAACCCCGGATCGTCAAAACGTTTTTCGACGATTTTTCGGCGGGGTTGCGTCCCGCCGTTTGGGACGCCTGCAACCAATCGTGGGGCGTAGGCAACAACGGCGTGCGTCCGTACAATACCTTTTATTCGTCCGACGCGGCGGTTGCGGCCGCCGAAGGGGTCGATTCGGGCGGCATACTCGTCCTGCGTTCTCAGGGCGACTTGTCGCCGGAGGCAAATCGCAACCGCAGCGGCAGCGCGATCATCTCGAGAGAAGCGTTTGGCCCGGGTCTTTACGAGGTGCGGACAAAGGTTGTGCCTCGGATGGGACAATGCAGCGCGATGTGGACGTATTGGAACGGCGGCGGCAATACCGTCGAAACCAACAAATACAGCGAAATCGATATCGAAATGCCGATGGCGGCAAATTACACCAAATGGTCGGGCACAACGTATAAACGCTTTGCCGGCTGGGATGTTCTGGCGGAGCGCGCTACATACGAGCAAAGCAAGCCCGACGGCGCAAACGACGGGCAATGGCACACCTGGGCATTCGAATGGCGGACTGACGACGCAAACGGGGACAACAAGGTCGTCTGGTATCTTGACGGCGAAAAAATGTTCGAAATCTTAAATTATACGCCCGAATACACCGCCACTTTCTGGATCGGCAATTGGTTTCCGGAGGACAGGGGCTGGGTCGGCGTCGCCGATTTCGACTATGCCTATATGTATGTCGATTGGGTACGGATCACCGGCTACAGCGATCCGGTCAAGCCCGGCGCAATCAGCCTGGCCACCCCGGGCAATGTCGGCAACGATTTGGGCAACAACCCGATCCCGCAAAATCAATATATCGCAAACAGTCGGTTCGAGCGGGTCAGCGGCGGAAATTTTGTCGGCTGGGATAAGACCGGGACGGTGATGCAGGGCAGCGGCAAATCGGCGGTATTAAACGAAAATTCCACCCTCAAACAGACCGTTAACGCGCAATTTTCGGGATATTCTTTCGACCTTTCGGTCAACGCAAACGTGACCTCAGGTTCGGGAAAGCTCAAGTTGTACGTCCAATATATGTCGGGCACCGTCAGTCTCGGGAGATCCGACGATTTGATTTTCGACGCGACGGCGGCACAGGATAAGACGCTGCGCTTTATCATACCCGAGCTGCGGCTTGGGAGCAATACCGTCACAGCCGTCCGAGTGGTGGCCGAGACCGAAGCCGGGACGACCGCCGAGGTCCATAAAGCGGAAATGTTTATGAAAAAATAGCGCCGCGCTGAGCGGAAAGGAATTGTTTTTACAGCGGCACAATCGGAAGCGCCAAGGAGTGAAATCAGTGTTGAAAATCAAAAAAATCGCGTGTGTATTGCTGTCTGTATTGCTGACGTCCGTCTTTCTTGCCGCCTGTGTTGCGGGCGAGAACGGCGGCGGCGGAGATTTACCGCCGTCCGCGGACGAACCGGCGAGCGTGTCGATCACCGCGCCCGCGGCGTCTGTTCTCGGGGCGGGCGTATACGCCCTGACGGCGGCGGTTTTGCCCGCAGGCGCCGATCAGAGCGTGACGTTTGGCCTTGTCGGCACGGCGCCCGTGGGCGTCACACTGACGGGTACGGCGGTCACGATCGCCGAAACCGCGCAAAACGGGGCAAGGTTTACGGTCAAGGTGACCTCGGCGGCAAAAAATACGGTGACGGGTACCAAAGAATTTACGGTCGATATAGCCGCCGCCGCCGATCCGCGTCCGGGCGTCGGCAACGTCGAGTACGAGGCGTACCAATGGAAGCAAGCGCCGGTTGTCAAAAATGTGTTTTTTGACGATTTTGCCGCAGTCACAAACGCGAATTGGCATTTGGTGGATCAAAGATGGGGCGGCAACGGCGTATCGCCCAATAATGTGTATTATTCGACCAATCCGTTGCAGGTCAGCGCAAACGGCGGCGGCGACGGCATCATGGTGCTCGAATCCTACGGCAATTACGCGGCGCTTTCGAGCAAGCGCAGGCAGGGCGCGTGTCTGATTTCGTCCGATTCGTACGGCGCGGGCTTTTATGAGGTGCGCATGAAGGTGGTTCCACGGTTCGGGCCCTGTTCCGCCGTTTGGCCGTATTATACAAACAGCGTCATGAGTTACAATACCCCCGATAATATCCAATACACCGAAATCGATATCGAGTGTCCGGCCGGCGGCAAGGGCTTTAACGCTTGGGGCGGCGTCACCTACGAGGAATATTATTACAACAGCAACAACGGCGACAGGCTTGTCAATAAGTCAAGGGGCGTGACGGCCTTATGCGAAAGCCCGTACAACGACGGTCAGTGGCATATTTTCGCGCTCGAATGGCGCTATAATCCCGAAACAGAGGATGTGGGCGTCATCTGGTATATGGACGGTAAGCGGGTGGCCGAGGCATTTGTCTACGTGCCCTATTATACGGCACAGCTTTGGATCGGGAATTGGTTTCCCGGTGAGCAGCCCAACGAAAACGTCACCAATGTCGAGGCATGGGTCAATCAATGGCTGGGCATTGCGGATTTTGATCGGGCGTATATGTATGTGGATTGGGTGCGTATCACCGAATATGACGATCCCGTAACCTACGCGGCGCCCAATTTGGGTGGCTGTATCGGGGCGGGCTCGGCGGCGACCAACCTGCGCGGCGAGCCCATACCCGCAAACAATTATATCACAAACGGCTCTTTTACACAGCCGGGCAGCACGACGGACAGCGCGCGCGCCTGGACGCTGACCTCCGCCTCGAGGACGGGCGCCGGGGAGGTGCGTGTCGAGGCGGGCGGCAGGATGCGGCAGGATATTTCGGCGCAATACAACGGCTATCGATATGACCTCAATGTGACGGCGGCTGCGGGAGCGGGCGGGACGGTCAAAGTCTACGTGGAATATTACAAATACCCCTATGCCGCAAACAGCAATCACGCTACGTCCGCCGTCATAACCGGCGCGGCAAAAATCGGACAGTCGTCCGAGATAGTTTTCGATTCGGCAACGTCCGCGGCCAAGACGCTTTCCTTCGCGATCCCTGCCGGAACGCCTGTCGACAACATCCGCGTCATCATCGAGTCCGCAGGCGCGGCGGGCACGGTGACTCAGGTCGAAATGTTTATGGTACCCGGGGTCGTATGAGCACGGCCTCAGAGCCTGTCTTAGTGAGTTGGAAAATGTCTTTAATTTATTAAATTATATAAGGAGAAGAAACGAAAATGAAGAGAACACAGACAAAAACTTTCCATAGGCTGTTCTGCCTGCTAACGGTATTCGCGCTGTCTTGCGCGGCGTTTGCGGTGTTGAGCCTGAGCGGCGGCACGGCAAAACGGGCATATGCGCTGTACCCGCCGAATGATTTTTCCGCCGTGACGGCAAAACCAAACACCGACCCCGGAAATGCCGCCAATCTTTTGCGTGCAGGAGGATTTAACAGCGCCAACGGCAGCTCTCGCGATCGGCTGGCGACCTTTGCGGGCGAGGGCGTACAGGAAACGACCAGCTGGTATAGCGAAACAGTCGGCTGGGCAAGATCGG
>JAIRRW010000053.1 GCA_031255775.1 Clostridiales bacterium | reverse complement strand
ACTTTAACAGTTCTGACATAGTAGTATTGTATGACCGGTTGTCCCTAAAAAGACCCCTTTTTACCGGGTAGGAAAGCCTGCTCATTGCCGCAAACACGGGCATAGCTACTTTTTTGCGCGCCAAAAAAGTACCGCAAAAAAGCGCTGGGGACACTGTTGATTGTGTCCCCAGACCCCCGCAACAACCTACTTTTAGAAAAAGTAGGCAAAAATTCTGCAAGAGTTGGAATATTATAAGTAGGAAAAAATTCTGCATGGGGGTTGGAAATGTGGATAAAGAACAGTAAATAAAATCTTTTTTACAAAAACGACGTTTTTTAGACCTGTTCTAAAACCAATCGTGAATGGTTAAACGAGGATATATTTCGCCTGCCGAGAAAAAGGTTCTTTTTGGTAGCAGCGCTACCAAAAACGGTTCTTTGACGACGGTAGACGCAATATCGACCGTTTAGCCGTCACGAGCGGTTGCAAGAACAGGTCTAATGTAAAAAAGTGCTTTATCCCTCGTTCAAATGAAAGCAACGCGTCATTTGAACGAACGCGTCAGCGCTTTAGTTGACTAATGCTTCCACAAATTGTTCCGCGTCGAAGTCCTGTAGGTCGTCTATCTTTTCGCCGACGCCGATATAGACGACCGGCACGTTGAGTTCGCCCGCGACGGCCAAAACCACGCCGCCCTTGGCGGTGCCGTCCAGCTTTGTCAGGATGATGCCGTCGATGTCCACCGCCTCGTTAAAAACCTCGACCTGCGCGATCGCGTTTTGCCCGGTGGTCGCATCGAGAACGATATAATTGAGGTATTGCGCCTCCGGCATTTCGCGTCCGATGATGCGGGTAATTTTGCTCAGCTCGTCCATCAGATTCTTTTTGTTGTGGAGGCGGCCTGCGGTATCGATCAAGATGACGTCGTCCCCGCGGCTTTTGGCGCTTTGCAGCGCGTCGTACACCACCGAGCCCGGATCGGCTCCCTCGGACTGCCGAACCAGCCGGACGCCCGCCCGGTTTGACCAAATTTCCAGCTGGTCGGCCGCCGCCGCCCGAAAGGTATCGGCCGCGACCAAGAGGACGGACTTGCCCGCCTGCTTAAACCGACCCGCGAGCTTGCCCATGGCGGTGGTTTTCCCCACGCCGTTGACGCCCGACACCATTAGGATCAAAGGATACGAATAGACGGGCTTTTCGTTTTCGTCCAGCAGGTTTTTTAGCAAAATCTTTAGCTCGCTCTTGACGGCGGCCGTGTCGCGGATCCGCTTTTCGTCAACGACCTCGCGCAGCTCCGCCAATATCCGGTCGGTCGTCACCGCCCCGACGTCGGCGGACAGCAGAATGTCCTCCAAATCCTCGTAAAAGGCGTCGGTCAAAACGCCGCCGGTAAACAGCTTGTTTAAATTGTAGGCGATGGTGTCGCGGGTCTTTTTGAGCCCCTCTTTAATCTTAGAAAAAATACCCATATCTCTATCCTTAATGTTCCTCAATAAAATGAAAGCCTCGGCGTCATTTTATCGAAAGCGGTAGCGTCAAATCGGGAGCAAACAAAAACAACGTTTTGTTTGCGTACACCTTATTCCCCGCGCGAATGGGTACATTCGCGCGAATCAAATCGGGAGAGGGGAAAAATGACACTTTTTCCCCTCGGACACCTTATCCCTCGATAAAATGAGAGCCTCGGCGTCATTTTATCGAAAGCGGTAGCGTCTTACGCCGTTTTTTCCGCCATATTCGTCGCCTCGCTCAATTTGACCGAAACGATCTTGCTGACGCCCTTTTCCTCCATGGTGACGCCGTAGAGGCTGTCCGCCAGCTCCATGGTGGGCTTGCGGTGCGTGATGACGATAAACTGCGTCTCCTCGCTGAACCGCCGCAGATACTTGGCAAAGCGGTTGGCGTTGGCGTCGTCCAAGGCCGCCTCGATCTCGTCCAAAAGGCAGAACGGCATGGGCTTTAGTTTTAGGATCGAAAACAGGATCGCGATGGCCGTCAGCGCGCGCTCGCCGCCGGACAGGAGCGAAATGGACAGCAGCTTTTTTTCGGGCGGCTGGGCGACGATCTCGATGCCCGCCTCCAGCGGATTTTCGTTTTCTAACAGGATGAGGTCGGCGTTGCCGCCGTTAAACAGCTCTTTAAACGTTTTGATAAAGTTGCGGCGGATCTGCTCGAACGCCCCGTTAAACTGCGTGAGCATCTCGTCCGCCAGCTCCCGAATAATCTTTTGGAGATCGGCCTCGGCACGCTCCAGATCGGACTTTTGAATGTCCATGTCGTTGTATTCCGCAAAAATCTGCTGGCTCAGCTCGATGGCGTCCAGATTGACGTTGCCCAAGGCCGACATACTGCGCTTGAGCTTGGCGATCTCGGCCGTGCCCTCGGCCGCGTTGTAGTCCGCCTCCTTAAACGCCAGGCAGTCCTCGTATTCGAGCTCGTAGTCCTCGCGGATATGGATCTCAAACTGCTCGATGTCGAAATCCACCTTTTGCAGCAGCATTTCCTCGCGGCTCTTTTTTTCGGTCAGGGTCTGGATCTCGTTAAACAGCTGCTGGCGCGTATTGTCAAGCGCGGCGATTTTTTCTTGCAGCTCCTCGCGGTAAGTGTCCAGCCCGTCCAGCTTTTCGCGAATCTCTTGGACGCGCTTAAAGTCGCCCTCGCCCGTCGTCTTTTTATCGCTGTCCGCGCGGACGCTCTCGTCGATCTCGGCGATCTGGCGGTTGTTTTCGTCGATGAGCCGATTGTTTTCCTCCACGCGCGACAGGCACGCCGCCACGTCCTCCTTGGCGCGGCGAATCTCTCCGTCCAGCGCGGAAACGGTGTTTTCCAAGTTGGCCGCCGTCACGCGCACGTTGGACAACTGCTCGGCCAGCGTGTCGCGCTCCCGTTTGAGTGCGTCCGACACCTTGGAAAACGCCTCGTCGGACAGCTTGGCCAGCTGCTTTTTCTCGCTGATGGTGTTTTCTAACTCGGTGACAGAATTTAAGTCGGCGTCGATGGCCGCGACGCGGTCGGCGGCTCTTTTGGCCTCGGCGTCCAATTCTAAGAGCTGGGCGGCCGCGCTTTGCAGCGACTGCGACAGCTTGCTGTGCCGCTCGGACAGCGACGCAAGCTCCACCGCGACGCCCTGCGCGCGCGCGCTCAAACGCTCGATCTCGGCCACGACCTTTTCCAGCGCCGCGCCGTCCGCCGTCTTTTTCGCGGTAAGCTCCTTCAACTCGGCCGACAGCCCCCCGACCTTATCGTTGAGCTCCTTCAATTCGCGGTCGTGGCTGAAAATATTGGCGATGTCGTTTTTTCGGCCGCCGCCGGTGATCGCGCCCGACGGGTTGATGATCTCGCCCTCCAGCGTCACGATCCGAAAGCCGTAGCCCGCCTTTTTGGCCAGCGCGATCGCCGCGGTCATGTCCCGGGCGATGACGGTCCCGCCCAAAAGCCCGTCGACGATGCGCCGGTATTTGGGGTCACATTCGACCAGCTCACCGGCGATGCCCAGACAGCCGTCGGTCTTTAAAAGCGGCAGAAAGCCCCGATCCAGACTGCGCGGCTTAAAGGAGGACAGCGGCAGAAAGGTCACGCGGCCGTACTGCTTGCGCTTTAGGTACTCGATGATGTACTTGGCGTCGTCCTCCGTTTTGGTGATGACGTTTTGCATCGCCGGCCCCAAGGCCGTCTCGATCGCCGTCTCAAAATCCTTCCCGACCGAGATGACCTGCGCGACGACGCCCTCCATCCGGGTCTTTAGGTTTTGATCCTTTTGCGCGTCGTTCATAAGGTTTCGGATCGAAAAGGCAAAGCCCTCAAAGGCCTGCTGCATCTCGGCAAGCATTTTGCGGCGGGACGCGGCGGTAAAATAGGTCTCGTTGAGCCGCTCTATTTTTTCCGTCGTATCGGCCAGCTGCGCGCGCAGGCCGTTGTTCTGCCCGTACAGCGCCTTTAACCCCTCCGCCGCGGCGGTTTTTTCTTCGGTCAGGCCTTTCAGGCGCCCGCTCAAGCTGTCGTATTCGGCCGCGTCCTCCGTGTTGGACGCCTCGATAAACCCCTTGCGCCGCCCAAGATCGGCCAGCGTCAGGTTTAGGGCCTCGCGCTCGGCGGTCAGACGCGACATATTGGCCTTAATGTCGGCCAGCCGATCCATCGCCTCCAGGAGCGCCGCCTGATTGGATTGCGCGGTCCCCTCGCCCTCGGAGAGCTTTTGACTGACCGACAGGTAGGCTTCGCGCACCGCCTCGGCCTCGGCGCGGACGGCGTCCAGCTCGGCGCGCTTTTTCTCCAGCCGCTTTGTCCCCGCCTCGATCAGGCCGAGGGCTTCCTCGTACTCGGCGTTTAAACGCGCGTTCTCCTCCGCCGCCCGCCTATTCTGCTCGAATAGGTTGTTCAAGCGTTCTTTCAAAACCTTCATGTCGCCGGCCTGCTTTTCCATGCCGACCGTCAGCTCTAAAAGCTCCTCGCGCAGGGTGTCGATCGTGCGGCCGATCGAATTGAGGTTGTACATCGATTCGTTGTAGGACGCGCCCGCCGCCTCGTGCGACTTGTTTTTATAGTCCAGCGCCTCGGTCACGCCCGTCAGCCGTTCGTTTATGACCGCCTTGGCCTCGGAGGCCGTCTCGTACTGGTAGATGTATGTATTGATTTCGTGCGTTTTGAGCCTGTCGCGCATGGACAGCCATTTCCGCGCGTTTTCGGCCTGCCGGGTCAAGGGCTCGAGCTGCTTGGCCTTTTCCTCTAAAATGTCGTTGATGCGAACCAAGCTCTCGGCGGTGCGCGCCAGCTTGCGCTCGGACTCCAGCTTTTTGGCCTTGAATTTGGAAATACCGGCGGCCTCCTCGAATATGGCGCGGCGATCCTCGGGCTTGGCGGACAGCAATTGCTCGATCCGACCCTGTCCGATGATCGAATACCCCTCCCGCCCCATGCCGCCCTCGCGCAAAAGCTCGGTAATATCCTTTAAACGGCAGGGCGTGCGGTTTAAGGCGTATTCGGATTCGCCCGATCGGTACAGCTTGCGCGAAAGGACGACCTCGTCGTATTCGAGACTGGGAAACAGCTTGTCCCGGTTGTCAAACACCAGCGCCACCTCGCAGTACGAGATGGATTTCCGCTTTTCGGTGCCGTTAAAGATGACGTCCTGCATGGACGTGCCGCGCAAAAGTTTGGCCGACTGCTCGCCCAGCACCCAGCGCACGGAATCGGCGACGTTGCTCTTGCCGCAGCCGTTGGGGCCGACAATCGCGGTGACGCCGTTGCCGAACGGAATCTCGTGCTTGTCCGCGAACGACTTGAAGCCGTGTATTTCGATTCGTTTGAATTTCAAGGCTCTACTTCCTATATGTTGTGGTGTACGCAAGATATTATAGCATATATAGGTTGTAAGAGCAATGATTTTCGTGTCCTTTTTCATGCCTGGAATCGGGCAGGTTTATAGAGATTTTTATGTTGGTTGAAACGATATTTTGCAGGGCGTAGCAGCGCTACGTGCAAGAAAATTCGTGATAACAGACGCAAAAAGAGTAAAAATTGGCCGATTATTATCTCGTGTCAACACTACCTAAATATCGATCGATCATCGGCTCGACGGCCGTCAGGTTCCGGCCGCTGTCCAAGTATACGGCGGCGGCCAGCGATTCGAATAGGTCGGATTTTGTTTTATCCGAAAACTTTTCCTTTTCGTTTTCGCTCACGCCCCTAGACGCCAGCAAAAACCCGGACAGCCCCAGTTTTTCGGCCGCCGCGCAGAAAGGCGTTTCGGAGACCAGCCCTTTCATGATTTCGGTCATCTCGCCCGGCGTAAAGCGACCCGAGTCGTACAGCCTTTGCGCCACGGCCAAATTGAGCACGCGGTCGCCCAAAAATTCCAGCCGCTCATAATCGACGGTGACCGACCTCTCCTCGTTTTTCAGGCTGCTGTGCGTCAGTGCCTCGTTTAGGCGCGCCGGGTTTTTAAACCGATACCCGATCAGCGCCTCGATCAAACGGCGTTCGTCGTCCGTCAGCGTTGTTTTTAGCGGCGATTTCCTCTTACTCATGCGACGGCGCATCCGCCTCCGCCGCCGCGGACAGCGTCGATCGGATGCTCTCCTTGATTTTGCCGACGATGTCGCGCTCGCCCATTTTGACGATCTGGCCGATGGACGCGCGAATGGTCTTGGCCTTGGACGAGCCGTGCGACTTGACCACCGCCTTGTCAACGCCCAAAAGCGCCGCGCCGCCGAGCGCGCTGTAGTCCATTTTGCGCTTTAGCCCGCGCAGCGATTTTTTCATAAACAGCGCGCCGAGCTTGGCTCTAAACGAGGCCGCTATCTCGCTTTTTAACAGCTTCATCACGGTCATGGCGGCGCCCTCGACGGACTTGATGAGGACGTTGCCGACAAAGCCGTCGCAAACCAGCACCTCGTAGTCGCCGGTCATCGCGTCACGCGCCTCCATGTTGCCGACAAAATTGACGACGCCGTCCGGCAGGCTTTTGAGCCGGGCAAACGCCTCCTTGGACAGCTCGTTGCCCTTTTTGTCCTCAACGCCCACCGAAACCAGCGCGACGCGGGGGTTCTCCACCCCGCACATCGCCCGCATATAATGCGCGCCCATGACGGCAAACTGCACCAGATATTCGGGCTTGCAATCCATATTTGCCCCGGTGTCCACCACCGTAAAGGTCGTATCCCCGGCCGTCGGCACCAAGGGCGCCAAACATGGCCGCGCCACGCCCTTGATCCGCCCCAGCTTTAGGATCGCGCCCGTCAGCACCGCGCCCGTAGAGCCCGCCGACACCATGCCCGCGACCTCGGGGTCGTTTTTGGTCTTTTCCAGCGCCTTGACGAGAGAGGATTCCTTCTTTTCGCGAATGGCGTTGGTGGGGGAATCGTCGTTGGTGATCGCCTCCTTGGCGTCAACGATCTCGATCCGCGCGGGGTCGTATTGATAGCCCTTTAGCTCGGCCTTGATAAACGCCTCGTCGCCCACAAGAACCATCACCGCCCGCGAGTCGGCAAGCGCCTCCACCGCGCCCTTTATGATTTCCGCCGGGCCGCGGTCGGCCCCCATAATATCGACAACCACTTTCATACTCTGTATCTCCTTATCTTTGCCAACGTGAATAAATCGGTATTTAAACTGGCCGATTATGATCTCGTGTCAACACTACCTAAAGAGCAAGCTCCGGACACGCGGCTACGCCGCCTTTTTGCAGCAGAGCTGCGGGGTATCTACCGATTTGACGGCATCGCAAAAATGCCCCTGCAAGCAAGCATTTTTGCTCCCGGAATAAAAAGGGCTCCGTCTCGTTTCTACACGCATAACGGAGCCTCGCTCGGGCCTAATAATGCCGCTTATTTCTTTTCTTCCTGTTTGACTTCGACACTGCGGTTTTTATCGTAATAGCCGCACGCGCCGCAAACTCTGTGACTGAGCTTGGGCTTGTGACACTGCGGACACTCGACCACGGCCGGGCTCTTTAATTTCCACTGGGCATAGCGCGTCGCGCTGCGCTGCTTGGATGTTTTACGCTTGGGGACTGCCATAATCAGCACCTCCTCTTTCGAATTTTACCAGACCCGTTCTAAAACCAATCCAACCGGCTCAACGAGGTCTACTGACAAACGCCTACTCATTATACAGACTTCGCCGCCCATTGTCAACGGTTTTCCCCCTCCCCAAAAATAAAAGTGATGGAAAATTCCTCATTTTTCGGCCGTTTGTCCCGGGCGCGTCCTGCTTGCCGGGGGTTTTCTAATTACAAAATCTTGATCCTGCCTGTTTGGGTATCGAGCGCCAGCACGCGGCCCTGTGCGCTTGCCAGGCCGTCCGGCTGTTTGTCGGTGCGGTCGTCGGGCGGATAATTGGTCAGGTACAGCCGTTTTTGGTAGGAAGTGTC
>JAIRRW010000055.1 GCA_031255775.1 Clostridiales bacterium | reverse complement strand
CATGGACCCGTCCCCGCGCGGCCAGAGGGAACAGACCCTAGATCCAACGTCCAAGCCGCATAAGTATGCACAAAACTGAACATGGGCGGGTTCCCGAGTGGCCAAAGGGAACAGACTGTAAATCTGTCAGCTCCGCTTTCGGTGGTTCGAATCCACCCCCGCCCACCATCAAGGTACACCAAATAGTAAGTATTCGGTGTACCTTTTTTCCTAGGGCGTGTTGACACGCGTGTGATCGAGCAGGTTTTTAGAGATTTTTGTGTCTGTTGAAATGTTTTTTCGCAGGGCGCAGCAACGCTGCGTTCAAGAAAATTCTTGATAACAGGCGCAAAAAAATCAATAACCTGCCGATTATTATCCCGTAAACACTACATAGTAAAAAAGCGGGAAAAACTTGCTTTTTGCCCTATTTCCGCTTATATATACTATATTTTTGCTGTGCTTTTAGTTTGCTTTAAGTCATTTGCCTATTATAAGCGCAACTCTCACTGCGCCGGGTTGCGCCGGGTTGCGCGTGTGACTGCCCGTGAATGGCTTGCAACTTTTGTCAAAAAATGCTATGATGATTGGGTCGTGTGAGTATGACGTGAGAAAGCGCGGATTTTGGGTGATTTTGGCGGCAGGCAAGACAGTTTTTCGCGGCAATAGTCGGACTGTTGCGGGGAAAAACAACGCGGCATGTGTGAGAAAGCGGCGATAGATGCTTTTTGAATCTTGTGTGTATATGATTTCGGAGGGGCATAGCTTGAAAATTGCTTTTTTGGCGCCGGCGGGCGCTATGCACCGATATAACGGGAATTTCGGCACGAGCCTGCATTACGCGCCCCTCACCTTGACGACGCTTGCCGCGCTGGTCCCTGCCGAGTTTGCGGATCACATGGCGATCTATGACGAAACGGTCGGGAAAATTCCGCTCGATCTTGAGGCGGATTTGGTTTGCATAACCTGCATAACGGGCACCTCGGCGCGCTGTTATCGATATGCCGACCATTACCGCGCGAGGGGCATGACGGTTGTTTTGGGCGGCGTGCACCCGACGTTGATGCCGTTTGAAGCAAAGGAACACGCCGATTGCGTTGTGACGGGCTTTGCCGAACAGACCTTTCCGCGATTGATCTATGATTTTGCGGAAAACCGGATGCGGCCGTTTTATCACCAGGGCGATGACTACGAAATCGCGGGCAAGCCCATGCCAAAGAGAGGCTTGCTGCAAAAAAAGGGTTACATCACACACAACACCGTCGAGGCGGTGAGAGGCTGTCCTTTGCCGTGTACGTTTTGCGCGTATCCGGCGGCCTTCGGCAAAAAAATATACACCCGTCCCGTGCGGGAAATCATTGCCGAGATTGCGGCGTTTGAGCGCAGAGAGGTGCTTTTTCCCGACGTGAATCTGCTTGCCGACCACGACTTTGCCAAAAAACTTTTTACCGAAATGATCCCGCTGAAAAAATGGTGGATGGGCTTGGTCACCTCCTCGATCACGCTCGACAACGAGATGCTGACCCTATTTAGAAAAAGCGGCTGCAAGGGGCTGCTGATCGGCTTTGAATCGGTCATGCAGGAATCACAGGCCAGTATCCGCAAGGGCGTCAATCAAGTCAGCGGGTACACCGAATTGATGAAAAAACTGCACGACCACGGCATCCTCGTCATGGGCTGTTTCGCGTTTGGCTCCGACGAGGAGGACGCGTCGATTTTTGAAAGAACGGTCGAAGCCGTCGTCAAGGCCGATATAGATTTACCGCGATACGCCATACTCACGCCCTTCCCGAATACGGAATATTACCGTCAGCTCGAAGCCGAAAACCGAATCGTCGAACGCAGCTGGGGCATGTACGATGTGGAACATTGCGTGTATCTACCCAAAAAAATGACAAGAGAGCAGCTGGAGGCCGGCAACGACTGGGCCTGGCGCGAAACCTATCGATACAAAAACATCTTTAAGCGCATTTCGCTGTTCCGTTCTCTTCCGTTCATCGCGCTTGCCACCAATATTTCCTATCGGAAATATGCGGACAAGCTGACGCGTTTTACCCGTGAGGTCATGCTGAACAATGACGATATTGGAGAATGAAATATGAATATTTTGCTGGTTATTCCAGATATAAAGCTCCATTACGCCAACGGCTCCTATGTGATGCCCTCCCTTGTCAGAACATCCAGCGGCGGCTGTCAAATCCTTGCCGCCCTCACGCCAAGGGAACATTCCGTCACCATTATCGAGGAGATCAACGGCGAAAAAACCGACTTTTCGGACAACTATGACCTCGTCGGAATTTCGATGATGACGGCGCAGGCGGCGCGGGGGTATGAGATCGCCGACGCCTTCAAGAAACTGGGCGTTCCCGTGGTTATCGGCGGCTTTCACGCGTCGCTTATGCCCGAGGAGGCGCTGCTTCACGCGGACGCCGTGTGCGTCGGGGAAGGCGAAAAGGTTTGGCACACCATTTTAGACGATACGCTGCACAACCGGCTAAGCGGCATCTATCGCGCGGAAAAGCTCATCGATATGTCGGAGGTTCCCTTTCAACGGCGCGAGCTTGTAAAAAAGGGCATGAAAAATAATATTTTGACCAGCAGAGGGTGTCCCTACCACTGCGTATTTTGTTCGATCATCAAATTTTTCGGCAACACGTACCGTGTGCGGCCAGTCGGCGAGGTGATCGGCGAAATAACCGAGATGAAGAGAAAACGGTTTCTCAAATACAATATCGTTTTATTCAGCGACGACAATATCGTCGGCGACCGCGCCTACGCAAAGGAGCTTTTTACCGCGCTGATTCCGCTTAAAATCAGATGGGTCAGCCAGGCCTCGATCAATATCGCGGCCGATGACGAGCTTTTGGACTTGGCCAAAAAGAGCGGCTGCACCGCCCTAACGATCGGCTTTGAATCCGTGTCGAAGGCGTCCTTGATCGCGGCGAATAAAACGGTCCGCATCGACTATGAAACGGCCATCCAAAAAATTCACGGTAAGAAAATCGCGATTGTCGGCATGTTTATTTACGGCTTTGATACCGATACGACGGACATCTTTGAGGAAACGGTCGATTTTGTTGAGAAAAACTGCCTCGAATACGCCGCGTTTTGTATCCTGACGCCCTATCCCGGCACGCCGGTCTATGCGCAGCTCGAACGGGAAGGCCGCCTTCTTCATAAAAATTGGGAGGACTACGACATGATACACACCGTTTTTACGCCCAAAAACATGACGGCGGAGGAATTGCAGCGCGGCAGGTATGTCTCGGCCGCGAAAATCAATTCGCTGCGTTCGGTTGTCAAAAGGGTTTTCGGGGCGCGGACAAAAATATTATTTCCGCTTGCGTTGAATTTTGCCATGCGGAAAATTTATAAAAACATCAAGCTATGACAAGCTATGACAAGGGGGATGTTCGAATGAAAATTACCTTTATCCATCCGGGAATGGGTAAAAAAGCGGGACACAAATACATCGGCACCTGGAAAATGGAGCCGCTCACTTACGCCGTGCTGAAGGCGCTGCTGCCCCCGCAGGTCGAAACGGAATTTTTTGACGACAGGATCGAGCTCATCGATTACGAGACCGCGACGGACATCGTTATGATGAGCGTCGAGACGTATACGGCGCGCCGCGC
>JAIRRW010000043.1 GCA_031255775.1 Clostridiales bacterium | reverse complement strand
AAAATACATAGCGTTTACGGCGCTTAAAACGGACGGAGCAGAGGGTGAAAACGGGACATATCATCATTGACGTACAGTCTTATATGACGGGGATCTCGCTGATTGAGTCGGATCGGCTCAAGGAGTATCATGTCGAGTTTCGGGAGACCAACAACCTGACCGGCAACATTTACAAGGGGTACGTCGTCAACGTGTTAAAGGGGTTGCAGTCGGCGTTTGTCAATTTCGGGAATGTCCGCAACGGCTTTTTATCGGCGCACGAGACATTGGGCCACAAGACGCTGATGGACGATTCGGGCGTTATGCCCGACCGTTTGAGCGCCGAGGAAAACACCTTTGTCATGGTTCAGGCGACAAAGGAGGAGATCGGCAACAAGGGGGCGCGGCTGACCACCAACATCACACTGCCCGGCCGGTATGTGGTTTTTTTGCCCAACCTTGATTTTGTCGGCGTTTCGGCCAAGATCACCGACGAGCTTTTGCGCGAAAAGCTGACCAAAGCGCTGGAAAAGGTCAAGCCGCGCGGCGGCGGGTTTATCGCGCGCACGGCGTGTGTGGAGGCCAAAAAGAGCGAGATTTTGAGCGAGGTCAAGCAGCTTGCCGGCCTCTGGGAGCAAATTAAGGAAAACTATGACCGGGCGGAAGGGATTTCGCAGATATACAGCGACGGGGATTTTATTTTCCGCACCGTTCGGGATATGCTGGGCGCCGATATTGAGACGGTTTATATCAACGACAGGGCGGAGCACGCCAACCTGATCCGGCAGCTGAAGGATCATCGGTCGAAATACCACGACAAGGTCAAGCTGTACGCCCAGCCCAAGGACATTTGCGAGGAATTTGGGATTTTGGACGAGGTGGATCGGCTTTTGAAGCGCCGGGTGGACTTAAAGAGCGGCGTTTCGCTCATCTTTGACCATACCGAAGCGCTGACCGCCGTGGATGTCAACACCGCCCGCTTTACCGCCGGAGACAACCATGAGGAGACGGTGTTTCAGGCCAATCTGGAGGCGGCCGTCGAGATCGCGCGGCAGATCCGCCTCCGAAACATCGGCGGCATCATCGTTGTGGACTTTATCGACATGGAGGATGCGGCGCACCGCGAGGCGGTTTTGGAGGCGCTGCGGGTCGAGACGCTGTATGACCGCACCAAAACGCGCATTGTCGGCATGACGCCCTTGGGGCTTGTCGAAATCACGCGGAAAAAGGTGGGGCGCGAGCTCGGCACCATTCTTCTCGATACCTGTCCCTATTGTCACGGCGAGGCGCAGGCTTATTCGGTGTATTATACCGCCCGCAAAATCAAACGCGACCTCAAAAGCCTGTTTCTAAGCGGGTATACCACCGGGATACTGACTTTGAGCGAGGAGCTTGCGGACAGTCTGCTGTCGGGCGGGTATCTGTCCGAGGACGTCAAGACCGTGTTTAAGGACAAGCGCATCTATCTGGTGCCCGATAAAACCTGCGGGCGCAGTTATTACCGCCTCAAGGGCAGCCAGGAAACGGTGGTCAGCGTGCCTCAAAACGCGAAGCTGCTGTATTGACGCCCGCCGCCCGACAATACTACCTGATATATCGTCATTCAGCTCCCGATTTCCCTAATCGCTTTGAGCAAAAATTCCACCTGCTCGAAGGTGTTGTCGCATCCCAGCGAGATCCGAACCATGCCGCGGTTTTCGGTTTTGTAGTGGCGGTGGACGAGGGGGGCGCAGTGCAACCCGGCGCGGGTGCAGATGTCGTATTCCTCCGAGAGAATGTCGCTCACGCTTTCGGAGCTTAGATCGCCGACGTTGACGGAGACGATGCCGTTATAGTGGCCGGGCGGGGTATAGACCGTGACAAAGGGCAGATTCTTCAGCTCGTTCAAAAGCCGGTAGCTCAGCTCCAAAATATGCGTTTCGTTTTGGTGAAAGTGCCGTTTTGCCCAATGGACGGCGCTGTTTAGGCCCGCGATGGCGGGCGTCGGGAGGGTGCCGGTCTCCAGCCCCTCGGGGAGCGCCCGGGGCTGGGTCGGCTCGTGCGAGGCCGTGCCGGTGCCGCCAAAGCGGATGGGATTGAGCCCGGCTCGGCGGGAGGCAAGCAGCATACCGACGCCCTGCGGCGCGTGCAAGCCCTTGTGCGGGGCGACGGCCAAAAGGTCTATGTGCTGGGCGGCGATGTCAACGGGGACATAGCCCACGCTCTGCGCGCCGTCCACGAGATATAAAATATCGGTATCCTTTAGCAGTCTCCCGATCTCCTCGATCGGCGCGGCCGCGCCCGTCACGTTGCTGACGTGATTGGTCGCCACCATATAGGTGCGGGGCGTCAGCGCCCGCTTGATCATGTCGGCGTCCACAACGCCGCCGCCGTTGGGTTCGACGACGGTCAGCGTTATGAGGCCGCGCGCCTTTAGCGCGTGTAAGGGGCGGAGTACGCTGTTGTGCTCTAGGGCGGTGGTCACCACGTGGCCGCCCTTTTGTCCCGCCCCTAAAATGGCGAGGTTGAGCGCGCCCGTGCAGTTGTCGGTAAAGATCACGCGGCCGGGATCGGCCTGCCCCAAAAACGCGGCGGCGGTTTCGCGGGCCGCCTGTACAAGCCGCCCCGCCTTCACCGCCATGCTGTGCCCGCCGCGGCCGGGGTTGGCCGAAAGAAAGGTCAGCGCGTTGACAACCGCGTTTATGACGGCCGGCGGCTTGTAGTTGGTGCTGGCCGAATTGTCAAAATATATCATTTCACACCTATCGTGACCGGGCAGTATAATGGTAGTGGCTACATTTATATATTATACGAATGAATCGGACAAAAATGACCAAAGGAAATGAAATCGAGATGTACACGATCTTTGCGTTTCAGTCACGCGCACAGGCCATGACTATGTATTCGTCGTTGAAACGGGCGGGCATCGGTTCCGCCCTCATGACCACCCCCCGCGAGGTCTCTCTGGGCTGCGGGCTTTCGGTCAAGATTTGCGAGCAGTCCTATCGGGAGGCGTGTTCGGTCCTGTACGCGGTCGAAAACGATACGTTTTTGGGGGCGTTCCGCCTGTATTACGAGGGGCGGCGCACCTGTGTTGAGCGCATTAGAGGAGGTTTTTAGCGCTGCCGCATTCGCGCGAATAGATACATTCGCGCGCGGGGTACGGCATTTTTTATAAAAAACGTCGTTTTTGTAAAAAAGATTATTGATAAAAGCGCATATTTATGCTATACTGTCTTTCATGCATCAAAAGACGGCGGCGGAGATCGACGAAATCCTAAGGAGGCTGGCGGCGCGTTTTCCCGACGCGGGCTGTGCGCTCGATTTTGCCAATCCCTTTCAGCTTCTTGTCGCCGTGATTTTGAGCGCGCAGTGCACCGACGTGCGGGTCAACGCGGTCACAAAAGAGCTCTTTAAGGTGTACGCGGCGCCCGCCGACTTCGCCTTTTGCGACCGGGCGCGGCTGGAGGCGCTGATCTACCCTTGCGGCTTTTATAAAAACAAGGCCGAAAGCCTGATCTCCTCAAGCCGCGACATTCTCGAAAAATTCGGCGGCGCGGTGCCCGAGGACTACGACAGCCTCCTGTCGCTTAGGGGCGTGGGGCGCAAGACCGCCAACGTCGTATCCGCCGAGGCCTTTAAGCGGCCGGCCATTGCGGTGGACACGCACGTGTTTCGGGTTTCGCGCAGGCTGGGCTTGTCGGAGGGGGAAACGCCCGAAAGGGTCGAGCGGGATCTCATGCGGGTCATCCCCCGGGATCGCCGGCGGGACGCGCACCATCTCTTGATCTTTCACGGCCGCTACCGCTGTAAATCCCAAAGGCCGCTGTGCGGCGAATGTGATTTGGCGCCCTATTGTGTCTATTTGTCCACGCCGGCAAAACACGACCTAAAAAAGAGGAAAACCCCAGTATGAACCGTATCGTAAAAAAGCGCGTGTTGGCGCCCAACGTCAACGAATATGTCATCGACGCCCCCTTGGTCGTTAAAAACGCGAGACCGGGTCAGTTTGTCATCCTTCGGGTGGACGAGGAGGGCGAGCGTATTCCCTTTACCATCTGCGACATGGATAAGGCGGCGGGCACCGTCACGCTGCTGGTGCAGGAGGTCGGGTATTCGACGGCCAAGCTGGCCAAGCTCGTCGTCGGCGACGGCGTGGCCGATTTTGTCGGGCCGCTGGGAAAGCCCACGGACCTGTCGGCGCACAAAAATATCGTGCTGGTCGGCGGCGGCATCGGGACGGCGGTCATTTATCCGCAGGCCAAGGCGCTTTTTGAGGCGGGGAGGCCCGCCGCGGTCATTTTGGGCGCGCGCAACCGGGAGCTTTTGATGTACACGGACGAATTTAAAAGAGCCGCCAAAAGCCTGTATATCGCGACCGACGACGGCAGCGCGGGGCAAAAGGGCTTTGTCACCGACCTTTTAAAGGAGTTACTGGAAGCGGATCGGCAACGGGCAAAAAACGGCATTGATTGCGTGATGGCCGTCGGCCCCATGCCCATGATGCGGGCGGTGGCGAATTTGACCAAGGAATACGGCGTGCACACGGTGGTCAGCATGAATCCCATCATGGTGGACGGCACCGGGATGTGCGGCGGCTGCCGACTGAGCGTGGGCGGCAAAACGGTGTACGCCTGTGTGGACGGGCCGGAGTTTGACGCGCACGAGGTGGATTGGGCGGACGCGATCGCGCGGCTCAGCCTGTACAAGGAGACCGAGCAGGCGCACAGGTGCCGATTGACCGACGAGACGGCGGGAGGACAAAAATAGTATGGCAATCGATCGTTCCCCCCGCAACCGGATGCCCGAGCAGGCGCCAAAGCTGCGCGCCAAAAATTTTGACGAGGTGGCGCTTGGGTTTTCGCCGGAACAGGCGAAGGCCGAGGCTTCGCGGTGCCTGCAATGCAAAAACGCGCCCTGCAAAAGCGGCTGTCCCGTGGGCGTGGACATCCCCGAATTTCTAAAAGCCGTTCAGACCGGCGACTTCGAGGGCGCGGGCGCGGTGATCGGCCGAGCCAATTCGCTGCCGGCCGTGTGCGGACGCGTGTGCCCGCAGGAGGAGCAGTGCGAAAAGCTGTGTCTTAGGGGCCGCATGGACAAGCCCGTGGCCATCGGCGCGGTCGAACGCTTTGTCGGCGATTTCGGGCTGGATAAAACGCCCGCCCCGTACGACGGGCCGCGCACGGGAAAGCGGGCGGCGGTGATCGGCAGCGGGCCGTCGGGGCTGACCGTCGCGGCGGAGCTTGCCAAAAACGGCGTGGACGTGACGATATACGAGGCGTTCCACCGCGCGGGCGGGGTGCTGGTATACGGGATTCCCGAGTTTCGCCTCCCCAAAAGTCTGGTGCGCGCCGAGATCGATAAGCTCTTGCGGCTGGGCGTGACCCTGATGCGCAACGTCGTTGTGGGCAAAACCGTTTTGTTGGACGAGCTGACCGACCGCTTTGACGCGGTGTTTATCGGCAGCGGCGCGGGTCTCCCGATGTTTATGAACCTAAAGGGCGAGAGCTATAAGGGCGTGATTTCCGCCAACGAATACCTGACCCGGGTCAACCTTATGGGGGCGTATCGGGCGGATTCGGATACGCCGGTGCAGCGCGGCAGGCGGGTTGCCGTCATCGGCGCGGGCAACGTCGCGATGGACGCCGCCCGGACGGCCCTGCGCATGGGGGCGGATTCGGTCACCGTCGTGTACCGCCGGGGCCGCGAGGAGATGCCCGCGCGCGCCGAGGAGATCCACCACGCCGAGGAGGAGGGCGTCCGATTTGAGCTGTTGGCCGCGCCCGTCGAGATTTTGGGCGAAAACGGCGCGGCGGCGGGGCTTTTGCTGCGGCGCACCGAGCTGTCCGAGCCGGACGCAAGCGGGCGGCGGCGGCCGGTCGAGCTTGCGGGCAGCGAGTTTACGATCGGGGCGGATATGGTCATCGTGGCCTTGGGGACCAGTCCCAACCCGCTCATTAAGGACAGCTATCCCGCGATCGAGACGACCAAAAAGGGGACGATCGTCGTGGACGGGCGCGGCATGACAAGTGTGGACGGGGTCTACGCGGGCGGCGACGCCGTGACGGGCGCGGCCACGGTCATTTTGGCGATGGGCGCGGGACGCAAGGCCGCCGCGGCGATCCTCGAAAGATTTAAGGGACAGTGATATGTTTGTCGATAAAGCAAAAATATTGATAAAGGCCGGCGACGGCGGCAACGGCTGCACGTCCTTTTATACCGAAAAATATGTGCCCAACGGCGGCCCGGACGGGGGCGACGGCGGGCGGGGCGGCAACGTCGTTTTTGTGGCCGACCCGCAGATGACCTCCCTGTTGGATTATCGGTTTTCGGGCAAGTACAGGGCGGAAAACGGCGAAAACGGCAGCGGCAAGTACTGTCACGGCAAAAACGGCAAGAGCCTCAGCCTATCCGTGCCGGTGGGGACGGTGATCCGCGACTTCGAGACCGACGGCCTGATCGCCGATTTGGACGAGCCGGGCGCGGCGGTGACGGTGTTAAAGGGCGGCTTTGGCGGCAAGGGCAACGCCCGGTTTAAGTCGGCGCGGCGGCAAGCGCCCAATTTTTCGCAGACCGGCCAAGTCTGCGAGACGTACGCGGTGACCCTAGAGCTCAAAATGCTGGCCGACATCGGCCTCGTCGGCTTTCCCAATGTCGGAAAATCCACCCTTTTGTCCGTCATTTCCGCCGCCCGACCCAAAATCGGCAACTATCATTTCACCACGCTGTCGCCAAACCTCGGCGTCGTCAAATATTATGACCACGCGTTTGTCGTGGCCGATATTCCCGGTCTCATCGAGGGCGCAAGCCGGGGCGCGGGGCTGGGGTTCGAGTTTTTGCGCCACATCGAGCGGACCCGCTTTTTGGTGCACGTCGTTGACATCAGCGGCGCGGAGGGGCGCGACCCCGCAGCCGATTATCGGGCGATCCAACGGGAGCTAAAGGGGTACGGCGAAAAGCTGGCCGCGCTGCCCGCCCTCACCGTCCTCAATAAATGCGACGCGGCGGCCGACCTCCCCGAACGGATCAAGGCGTTCAAAAAGAAAATAAGGGGCGAGGTCGTCGCGGTGTCCGCGGCGACGGGCGCGGGGATCGACGCCCTAAAAAAACGGTTATTCGAGCTGCTGCAAGAATTGCCCCGGCCGGAAAAAGCGGTTTTCGAGCCCTTTTCCTACCCCGAACGCGACACAAAAAGCTATGTCATCACCCGGGACGACGACGGCGGCTTTGACCTTTCGGGCGGCATGATCGAGGAGCTGGCGCGCAACGTCGTTTTGGACAGCTACGACAGCTTTCGGTACTTTCAAAAGCGGCTCAAGGACGAGGGAATCATCAAGGCGCTCAGAAAGGCGGGCGCAACGGACGGCGACACCGTGCGCGTCATGGACATCGAGTTCGAGTTTGTCGAGTGAAAAAGACCGACGGACGCACAAGGACGCGGGCGCTGTTTGGCGGCAGCTTCGATCCGCCCACCCATGCCCACATCGGGATCGGCCGCGCGCTCGCCGCGCGTTTTGACGAGGTGATCGTCCTGCCCGCGCGGGTTTCGCCCTTTAAACAGGCCGTCGTCCCCGCGCCGCCCGCCTGGCGGCTTGCCATGCTGACGGCGGCGTTTTCGGCTTGCCCGAATATCACCGTATCCGACTTTGAGCTGGGGTTGACGGGCGTCAGCTATTCGTACCTGACGGCGCGGGCCTTTTCCGCGCCGGGGATCGACCTGTATTTTGCGGTGGGCAGCGACGGCGCGGCCTCGTTTGACCGCTGGGCGCGGACCGATCTTTTAAGGGAGCTGGTCACCTTTTATATCATACCGCGTCCCGGCTATCCGATGACCGACGGGACGCTGGAGGCGGCCAACCGCGTCGTGCGGGCGGTCAAGGCCGATTTTACCGGGGGCGAGGGGTCGTCCACGCTCTTTAGAGTGGCCAACGCCTTCGGGCTGGGGCGGGAGGTGTCCCCCGCGTTTATCGCGGACGCCGCAAGGGCGGCGGGGCTCTACGGCGAGTACGGCGCGATCGTCGGCCGCTTTAAGGAGTTTGGCCTGTCGGACACGCGCATCCGGCACATTTACGGGACGGCAAAGGCCGCGGTCGCGCTGGCGGGTCGGTTTGGCGCGGGGCAGGACGCCGCCGCGCGGGCGGCGCTCTTGCACGACATCGGCAAAAATACCGAGCCTAATGCGTTCTGTACCCCGGCGGAGGCCGCCGAGCTCGAAAAACAGCCCCCCGCCTGCCGCCACGCGCCGCTGTCCGCATATATCGCCAAGCGGGCATTCGGCGAGACCGACGCGGACGTGCTGGCCGCGATCGAGACCCATACGGTGGGCGCGCCGGAGATGAGCACGCTGCAAAAGATCGTGTTTATCGCCGATTATATCGAGGAGGGGCGGCATTTTTCGGGCGTGGAACGGGTGCGGGCGGCGGCACAGACCGACCTCGATTCGGCCGTTTTGGCCTGTTATGAGGAGACATTTTCGTACCTAAAAAAAACCGATCGCGAAATCAGCCCTCAATCGTTTGACGCGTATCGGCATTATCAAGTAAAATTTACGAAACAATAGAGGACAACCCAATGGATACGACAGACGCAAAAAGCGCGCGGCTCGCGGATTTGAGCGCGTACGACCTCCAAAACCCCCGGGACCTAAGCCGCGCCGTCGCGGCCATGTTCGACGCGAAAAAGGGGCGGGACATTTCGATCATCGACCTCGCCGGAAAAACGGCGATCGCCGATTATTTTGTCATCGTTTCCTGCAATTCGACGGTGGCGGTCAAGGCGTTGTACGAGTATATGGAGGAGTCGCTGTCCCGCTGCGGCATCCGTGCCCTGCACACCGACGCCGATAAAAAATGGATCGCCGTCGATTACGGCAGCGTGATCGTGCACATTTTTTATGAGGAGCTCCGCGAATTTTATCGGATCGAACGCCTGTGGGCGGACGGCACAAACCTCAAGCATTTCAACGAATAAGGGAGGAGAGGGATGTTCGAGCTTTCGTTGGTCAAGGCGCTGCAAGCGATTGGCAATCCGTTTTTAGACTATCTGATGTTCGGCCTGACGTATCTTGGCGACGAGCTGTTTTTTATGGCGGTCGCGCTGATTCTGTACTGGTGCGTGGACAAACGGTTCGGCTTTAAAGTCATGAACGTCTTTATCGTCAGCGCCGCCGTCGTCGAGGGGTTTAAAAATATCTTCGATCGGCCGCGTCCCTACGAGGAGGGGGCCAAATCGATTTTTGAGCCGACCGACGGGGGGTCGATGCCCTCGGGACACACGCACACCATCGCCAACCTCTCCACGCAGACCGCCCTAAGGTGGCGCAAACGCCCGCTCATCATCCTCGGCGCGGTCCTGACCGCCGTCGTCGCCCTTACCCGCCTCTATCTGGGTCAGCATTATCTGACCGACGTTTTGGTCGGCGCGGCGCTGGGACTGGGGCTTGCCTGGGGCGTGTCGCTCTTGTTTGAGCTTTTAAAAGACAGGGAGGACAAAATTGTTTTCGTCGTGCTGCCGCTCTGCTTTTTGTTGGCCGTCGTGCTGCGCGCGCTGGGCTTTGACAACGAAAAGCTGTTTACGGTGCTGGGCGTCTATCCCGCGCTCTGCATCGGGTATTACGCCGAAAAACGCTATATCCGGCTCAACGTCAGGACGGTCTGGTACAAAAACCTGTGCAAAATCTTTATCGGCGGGATCGCCGTGGGCGTCTTTTACTTTTTGCCCGATCTCTTGCCGCTGCCGCAGGAGGTCATGCTGACCGAGTTTCTAAAATATTTTGTGGTGGGCATCATGGCCACGGTGGGCGCGATGGAGCTGTTTAACCTCCTAAAGCTCTACGACAAGGAGCCTGCGGAAATTTTTAATATCCCCGCGGCGTATATCGAGCTTACCGAGACGCCTGACGCGGACGTAAAATCGGCGCAAAAGGCCGAAAAACCGAAAAAAGAGCGAAAGAAAAAGCCCGTTTCTAAAAAGTCCGAGACGCCGGAAACGGAAGCGGACGCCGCGCCCCCGGACACGGACGAAGCCGATGGCGCGGAGGCCGCCGCCGGACAGCCCCGCCGCGTCGAAAAACCGGCCGCCGAGGCGCCGACGGAGGAACCGAGGACGGACGGAGAGCCGGAACCTGCGGAACCCGTTGAGCCGGAACCTGCGGCGGAGCCTACCGGGGCGGAATCTGCGGAAGCGAAAGCGGCGGAACCTGCCGGGACGGAAAAGCCGTCGGAAGAGGGATCAAAAAACGGTTGACAAATCCGGCCGCCGCGCGTATCATATGATATAAGTATATAGCTTAGAGGCGGGGCGAGATTCCCCACCGGCAGTAAAGTCTGCAACGGAGCGAAAGGCGCGGTTTGATTGCGTCCTCCTCCCCGACGGGGTGAGATTCCCCGACCGACGGTAAAGTCCGGATGTGATAAGCGGTAGGCGTACCCTGTTTTTTACCGCCTCTAGGCCGATATTTTCGGGTTAGAGGTGTTTTTTATGGAGACAAACAGAGTGCCCGCCGCGCAAAATAAATGGCGCAAGCCGGGGCTTTTTACCACGCAGAACATCGCCATGCTGGCGATTTTTACCGCGTTTTCGACCGTGCTGTACCTATTTGCCAAAATTCCGCTGCCCTTTTTCCCGCCCTTTTTGGAGCTTCAGATCTCCGATATGCCCGCGCTGGTCGCGGGCTGCGTGCTGGGGCCGACGGCCGGGTCGGTCGTCGTGATCCTCCGGGGATTTATCAAGCTGGCCTTTACCCATACGGGGGGCGTGGGCGAGCTGGCCGACATCCTCATCGGCCTCAGCTTTGTCCTCCCCGCCGCCCTGATCTATCAAAGGCGCCGCTCCACGGCCGGACTCCTCGCCGCCCTCTTAGCGGGGATCGTCACCACGACCGCCGCGGCGCTGCTTTGCAATTGGGCGTTTTTGATCCGGTTTTACTCGCTGATGATGCCCGAAGGCTTTTCCGGCGTTTTGGGACTGGTGCAGACCGTGCTCCCCCAAGCGACCGAAAGCTCCTTTTATTTTTACTATCTTTTGCTGGCCGTTTTGCCCTTCAACCTCCTGCGCAGCGCCGTCTGCGCGGCCGTCACCTTTGTGATCTATCGGGCGGTGGGCGGCCTGTTTGAGCGGCTGATCCGCGAGAGAAACAAGCGGGGGCGCAAAACGCCGCCGTCAGCCGAGGTGACCCCGCCGTCCGTGGACGCGCCTGCGTCCGCCGATGAATAATACTTGCCAAAACGGCGGCAAAAGAGTATACTTTTTTTCGTGATACAGCGGTCAAACAGCGAAAAGGACACCTATTGTGCCGGATTCCGGCTGGGCGAAAGCCTGAGGGGCGGCGAGATACTGGCGTTAAACGGCGCGCTCGGCGCGGGCAAGACGGTTTTTGTCAAGGGCCTTGCCGCGGCGCTGGGGGTGACGG
>JAIRRW010000041.1 GCA_031255775.1 Clostridiales bacterium | reverse complement strand
TCGTAGAGAGAAAACTCGGCCTCAAACAGGTCGCGGACGGCGGAGAACAGCATCCAGATAAAATCCTGAACGACCAGGGGTTTGGGCGTGAGCGCAAGCTCCTGTTTTGTGTCGTCTTTGGCCGCCTCGACCAAGCACCGTATGTAGCTCTCTCTTTCTTCATTTGTCATCTCGTCACCCCTTTTTGCGTACTTTGCACACTTTGATTATCGTGTGTTTTTACTTCTTGTATTTATTCTGCAAAGCCTTTAGCATATCTTCCAGCGACTGATTCGCCGTGCTTTCGCGCGGGCGGCTGTCGCGGTCCTGATATTCGCGGGGGGCGTTGGGGCGGGGGGCGTTGTTGGGGCGCGCGTTGTTGGGTCGGGTTCCGCTCGGTCCGGCGTCGCGGCGTTCGCCCTCCTTGGGCTTTTGGCCGGGGGCGCCGGGGGTCTTCATGGAGAGGCTGATGCGGTTTTTTTGCGCGTCCACGCCGATGACGCGCACCTTGACGGTCTCGCCCACGCTGAGCGCCTCGGACGGGTGCTTGATAAAGCGGTCGGAAATTTCGGAGACGTGAACCAGCCCGTCATGGTGGACGCCGATGTCAATAAACGCGCCGAAGTCAATGACGTTGCGCACGACGCCCGTCAGCTCCATGCCCTCCTTTAAGTCCTTGATGTCCAAGAGGTCGGCTCTAAGCACGGGGGGCGGCAGGGTCTCGCGAATGTCGCGGCCGGGCTTTAGGATCTCGTCCAAAATGTCATTGAGCGTCAGCTCGCCCAGCCCCAGCTCGCCCGCCACCTTTTTGATGCCGTCGGCCTTTAGCTTGTCCCGCAGCTCGTCCAGCTTGCCGGCCTTGACGTCGGCGGCGCTGTAGCCGTACCGCTTTAACAGCTGTCCGGCGGCGGGATAGCTTTCGGGGTGGACGCCGGTGTTGTCCAAAACGTCCTCCCCGCCCGCAATGCGCAAAAAGCCCGCGCACTGCTCATAGGCCTTGGGGCCGAGCTTGGCGACCTCGAGAAGCTGCTTGCGCGTTTGAAAGGTTTTGGTCTTGCGGTACTCGACGATATTTTTGGCGGTGGTGCCGTTTAGCCCCGACACATAGGACAATAGGCTGTAGGACGCGGTGTTGAGATCGACGCCCACCTTGTTGACGCAGTCCTCGACGACGCCCTCCAACACCTCGGTCAGGCGTTTTTGGGGCATATCGTGCTGGTACTGTCCCACGCCGATGGACTTGACGTCGATCTTGATGAGCTCGGCCAACGGGTCTAAGAGCCGCCGCGCGATCGAGACGGCGCTCCGCACGGTGACGTCCTTGTCGGGAAATTCCTCGGTGCCCAGCTTGGAGGCCGAATAGACCGACGCGCCCGCCTCGTTGACCACGATGTAGCCGACCGGGCGGCCGGCCGTCTTTATAAGGTCGGCGACAAAGATTTCCGATTCCTTAGAGGCGGTGCCGTTGCCGATCGAAATGACGTCCACCCGGTATTTGTCGATCAGCTTGTTTAAAATGCTCTTGGCCTCCTCGGTCTTGTTTTGCGGGGGCGTCGGGTATATGACGGTATGGTCGAGTAGGTTGCCCGACTGGTCGATGACCGCGATCTTGCAGCCCGTGCGGTACGCGGGGTCGAGGCCTAAAATGACCTTGCCCTTTAGGGGCGGCTGCATGAGGAGGGGCTTTAGGTTGACCTCAAACATCTTGATCGCCTGCTCGTTGGCGGCGTCGGTCAGCTCGCCGCGCACCTCGCGCTCGACCGAGGGGAAAATCAGCCTCCCGTAGCTGTCCTCGATCGCCTCGTTCATGAGGGCGGTAAAGGCGGAGGGCTTGACAAACCGCGCCTTGATGAGGCCGACGGCGCGTTCGGTATCGGCATCCACCGTCACCTTTAGGCAGTTTTCGGCCTCGCCCCGATTGAGGGCAAGAATCCGATGGCTGGGCAGCGTGGACAGCTTTTCGGAAAATTCCTTGTACATCTCGTAGGTGGCAAGCTTTGCCGGATCCTCGTGCTTTTCGTTGAAAGTTGACTTGACGAGAGCTTCCGAAAACAGAAACGCGCGGAGGGACTTTCGCGTCTCGGCGTCGTCGCTGACGCGCTCGGCGATGATGTCCTTTGCGCCCGCAAGGGCGGCCTCGACGGTCTCGACGCCCTTTTCGGCGTCCACATAGGGGGCGGCCAGCGCCGCAAGATCACATTCGGCCGGCTCCTGCGCAAAGATGACGTCGGCCAGCGGCTCTAAGCCGCGCTCGATAGCGACGGAGGCGCGGGTCTTTTTCTTTTGCTTGTAGGGGCGGTAGATGTCCTCGACCTCGGTCAGCTTTTCGGCGGCGGCCAGCGCCTTGGCGAGCTCGTCCGTCCACTTGCCCTGCCCCTCGATGGAGGCCTGCACCTCGGCCTTGCGGCTTTCGAGGTTTTTGAGGTAGGTCAGCCGATCGGCGAAATCGCGCAGAAGCTCGTCGTCCGAACCGCCGTGCATCTCCTTGCGGTAACGCGCGATAAAGGGAATGGTGTTGCCCTGGTCGATCAGGTCGACAATGTTGGACGCGTACTCGGGTTTCAGCTTAAATTCTTCGCTGAGCTTTGCCTTGATGTTCATGTTTCTGCGGTTTTCTCCCTCGGGTTTTAGTGGGGTCGTGTAAACACGGCCTAATCTTATTATACCACAGCATACGCCCGCAACGCAACCGAAACATCGATTTTCGGAGTGGGTACATCATGAGCCGGAGTGACAAAGAGTGAGGTTTAGACGGGCAACAGGCGGCGGGGCAACGAGGGCGCGTATTTCTAATACGTACCCGAGTTGCCCCGCCGCGCGTAGCCCGTATCAACCCACTATCTGTCACTCCGAATAAAAAGCCGCCCTGCCGAATATACATAGCTATAGAGGGAAACCGTTATTTTTTTGGGGAGCGCAGTATGCCGATGGAAGAGCAGCAGAAACAGACCGCAAAAAAGCATCATGTCGTCAACGTTGACAGCCGGAAAAAGGGCACGGTGTCGGGCGTGGACGAGGTGGTGAGCTACAGCGACGCCCGGCTATGCCTAAAAACCTCCGAGGGCGAGCTGTCCGTCACCGGCCGCGACCTCAAGATCGTCCGCTTTTCGACCGAGGACGGGACGCTCTCCTTTTCGGGCGAGGTGGACGGCATCCGCTACGCGGGGCCCAAGGCATCCCTGCGCCGACGGCTGTTTCAGTAATGCGCCGCTTTTTGGGAGCGGGCCTCTTTTTAGGAGCGGGCAAGTCATGAGTTATTCGGATTATTCGGAGTGACAAAGGGGGCCGCCTTGTTATTGCAGCTCGTCACGCTGTCGATCGCGCTTGCCGCCGGGCTTTTGCTGCGGCTCTTGCTGCGCTTTGCGTCCTTTGTCGGGACAAAGACGCACAGCCTGGCCGTCGTCATTTTGGACACGGCCTTCACCTTTTTGGCGGTCGGCGGCGTCTGCCTTGTCACCGTCCTCTTTCACGACGGCGTATTTGTCCCGTTTACCGCGATATTCTTTTTACTGGGAATCGCGCTGCCGCTCCGCCGCCCTCGATAAAATGCTTATGGGTTTTAATAAAAAAAACAGAGGGGAAAAATGACACTTTTTCCCCTCGGACACCGAATTTAAGTTCGGCTAAATGCCGCTTGCGGCATTTATGTTTGGCCGAAACGCGTCAGCGTTACCGCTTGGAGAACTGCGGGGCGCGGCGGGCCTTTTTGAGCCCGTACTTTTTGCGCTCCTTCATGCGGGGGTCGCGGGTCAAAAACCCCGCCTTTTTGAGCTCGGCCTTGTTGATCGCGTCGGCAATGACAAGCGCGCGGGAAATTCCGTGGCGGATCGCCCCGGCCTGGCCGGTAAAGCCACCGCCCCGGACGTTGACAAAAATGTCGTACCTGTCCTTAGAGCCCGTCAGGACGAGCGGCTGGTTGACGATGAGCTTGAGCGTCTCCAGTCCGAAATATTCGTCCAGACTCCGCTTGTTGATATTGATGGCGCCGCTGCCCGGAACCAGACGGACGCGGGCGATCGCCTTTTTGCGGCGGCCGGTGCCCCAATATTGCAGTTTCTTTTTTACCGTGGTCTTTGTCGCGGCCATATTAGTTGTACCTCTTTTCGGTTAGTTTATAGGGCTGGGGCTGCTGGGCTTCGTGCTTGTGGTCGGCGTCCTTATAGATGCGAACCTTTTTTAACATCTTGCGGCCCAAACTGTTTTTGGGCAGCATTCCCTTGATCGCCAGGTACAGGGCGTCGTCGCTCTTGTCCCGCATCAAATCCTTGTACCGGGTCGCTTTTAGGCCGCCCATGTGCAGCGTGTGACGGTACTTGTATTTGTCCTCTAACTTGTTTCCGGTCAGGACGATCTGATCCGAATTGATGACGATGACAAAATCGCCGCAATCGACATGGGGGGTAAATTCGGGCTTGTGCTTGCCGCGCAGGATCGTCGCGACCTGACTGGCAAGCCGCCCCATCGTCTGCCCCGCGGCGTCGACAAGATACCATTTATGCTCGATATTTTGCTCGTTGGCCATAAAGGTTTTCACTGTGCTCTATCCTCTTTTTATTGATTTAACGGTCCCCGATCCGTTTCACGCCGGATCCGTTTCCTGTTGCCGTTTGCGGCGGCGCGTCTCCCCTTTGTCCGGCGGGACTAAACGCCGCAAAAAGAGACGCCCGCAAAAGACGCCTTACTATTTTACTTAAAAGTTTAACGAATGTCAAGCAATTCGGGCTTGTCCGACGTATAAACGTTTTGCAGGGGCGCACAGCCGACCAAATACTCGGTCAGCGCCTGCGCGTCCCCGATCGTAAAGGCCTTTTGCTTGATCTCTTTGGCGCCGGGCAGCGTGTGGAGATAGTGGGACAGGTGCTTGCGGAAATTGACGGCGGCGTAGGCGCTTCCGGCGTATTCGCGCATATACCCGATGTGGGTCGCAAGGACGTCGGGCAGGCGCCGCGGGGTGTGGCTTCCCAACATCACGGCAAAGAGCCAGGGGCGGCCCAGCGCCCCCCGCCCGAGCATCAGCCCGTCGACAAGCGTCCGGCGGGCGCGGTAGTTGGCAAGCGAAACGTCGCCGCTGCCCGCGACCGGGACGGATACGGCCGCTTTGACGGCGGCGATGCCGTCCCAGTCGGCAAGTCCGGCGTAGCCTTGGTGGGCGGTTCGGCCGTGAACGGTCACGAGATCGGCGCCGGCCTGTTCCATCGCCTTGGCAAAATCGACCGCGATATTCTGATCCTTGCAGTAGCCCAGGCGCATTTTGACGCCCACCGGCCGCCCGCCCGCGTGCCGCTTGACCGCGCGGACGATCTCGGCGGCCAGCGCCGGTTCCTTTAAGAGCGCGCTGCCCTCGCCCTGCTTGGTGATCTTAGGCACCGGACAGCCCATGTTGATGTCGATGAGCGAAAAGGCGGCCAGCGCGTCGGTCTCGGTCAGCGCCCGCGCAAAGGCCGCCGGGTCGCGCCCGAACAGCTGGACGGCGGCGTAAGGCCTCTCGGCCTCGCTGACCGCCAGCATCCGGCGGGTCTTTTCGCCCTTATAGACAAGCCCCTTGACGCTGATCATTTCGGTGACGGTCAGTCCCGCGCCCCATTCGGCGCACAGCCGCCGGAAGGGCGGGTCGCCGTACCCCGCCATGGGCGCTAAGATGAGGTCGTTTTTGAGCGTCAGATCGGCGATGACGAGCGGACGCGTCATAGGTCGATGCCCTGTTTGAGCGTCCCCGCCCCGTCCGCCCGCTTGACGGCCTCCTTTAACGCGGCCGCCGCGTCGAGGAGCGCAACCTCGGGGTCGAGCCCGGCCAGCGCGGCGTATACGGCGGACAGGTACAACAGCCGCGCGGCGTCCGGGTCGGTTTTGTGCCCGTGCGCAGCGGCGGCCAGCGCGGCCAGGACGTCCTCTTTACGGAGCGGCAGTCCGGCCTTGACCGCCTTTTTGACCGTCTTTTGCAGCAGCAGCAGGGACGGAAAATTGCCGGGCAGGCGGTTTAGCTGCCGGGACAGCGAATCGTCGCGTTTTTCCTTGGCCTTGGCGGCCTCCCAGGCGGTGAGCGCCTCGTCGGGGTCGGCGGCCCTGTCCGCCCCGAAAATATGGGTGTGGCGGGAGACCAGCTTTTGACAGAGCGCGGTCACAATGTCGCTCAACCCGTATTCGCCCGACCTTGCGCCGATATTGGCGTGAAAGACGACCTGTAAGAGAACGTCGCCCAGCTCCTCGATACAGTCGTCCGGGTCGCCGCCCGCCAGCGCGTCCGCCGCCTCGTACGCCTCCTCTATCAGGTTGACGCGGATACTCCCGTGCGTCTGCGCCCGATCCCACGGACAGCCGTCGGGATCGGTCAGGCGGTTCATGATGGCCGACAGGTCGGCAAAGGTATAGCGTTTTTTGGTCAAAAAATCGGGGTTTCCGGGGAGAAAGAGCGCCCCCTCGCGATAGCTTTTTTGGCGGTCGAGCTCCGTGAGGGCGATCTCCGCCTCGCCGCCCGCGTGCGAATACACGACGGCAAGCTCGGGCGGGTAATCGGCCAGCAGCCGCAGCTTGACCTCTCCGGCCAAAAGCCTGTCCTCCAGCCCGTAGATATAGAGCGGAAAATTGGAGTCTAACAGCGTGTTGCGGCCGATAATATCGCAGGCCGAGAGATAGGTGAGGGCGGAGGACGGGCGGCGGCCCCGCGCGGGGGAAACGCCGGGAATGACGGCCACCTGCGTCATGCCCTGCAAAAGCGGGACGAGCGTATCGGTAAAGCCGTCGCCGCGCACGGCCAGCACGACCGCGCCGTGCGCGCGCTCTAAGGCCAGCAGCGCCGCCGCGAGCTTTTGATCCAGCGCCTCATAGCTGTCCGCGGACAGCCCCTTGGTGAGGTCCGTCGTCCGAAAGGGCATCGCGTGCCGGGACGCGACGACCGGCGCGCCCTTGATCGCCGCCAGGCCGTCCGCCGTCAGCTCGCCCCTCTTTAGCCCCGCTCCCACGATCGTAATCATATTGTATGGACATCCTCCTTATCCCTCGTTCAAATGAAAGCAACGCGTCATTTTATCGATAGCGTCAGCGTTCTTAAATCTTTTTTACAAAAACGACGTTTTTTGTAAAAAAGTGCCTTATCCCTCGATAAAATGCAAGCGTCAGCGGCATTTTATCGATAGCGTCAGCGTTTATATGATGTCATCCAGCTCGCCGCCGGCGGCGGACGTCAGGCGTCCGCCCTCGCCCGCCGCCGGCTGTGCCGTATCGCCGAAGACCTCGGCCTCGGGCGAAAGCCTGATGAGGCCGTCGGGCTCGAAGGGCGGCGGGTCGGCGGCGCCCTGCGGGGCGCGGCTTGCGTTGGCGGCGGCGGCGATGCGCTTGACGGGCGAATCCTCGTCGGGCAAATCCTCAAAGGTGGTGTAGGCGCCCTTCCAGCGGACGGTCACCTTGCCGGTCTCGCCGTTGCGGTGCTTGGCGATGATGATCTGGGTCTTGGTGCGCTCGTCCTCGGCGACCGAGTCGTCGTTGGGGTCGTGCTCGCGGTGCAAAAACAGAATGATGTCCGCGTCCTGCTCGATGGCGCCCGACTCGCGCAGGTCGGACATTTGGGGGGTCTTGACGGTGCGCTTTTCGATGTCGCGGGACATCTGCGACAGCAACAGAATGGGCACGTTCAGCTCCTTGGCCGCGATCTTCATGGTGCGCGTGATCTCGGACACCTCCTGCTGTCGGCTGTCGGTGCGCTTGCCCGCGCTCATCAGCTGGAGATAGTCCACCAAAACGAGGTCGAGGCCGTGCTCGCGCTTTAGGCGGCGGCACTTGGACAGGATTTCGATCGGGGTGGTGAGCGAGCTGTCGTCTATGTAGATCCTGGCCTTGTTGATGCGGCGCTGCGCGTCCTTGAGCCGCGTCCACTCCTCGGTGGAGAGGTGGCCGTTGGAGGCGTGCTTCATGTCGACCTTGGCGACCGAGCACAGCATACGCTTGGCCAGCTGCTCGGCGGACATCTCCAGACTAAAAACGGCAACCGAATAGGGATCGTCCTTGCCCGCCGCCGTTTTGCGCGTGCCGTAAAGCGCGGCGTGGGTGACAAAATTCATGCCGATACTGGTCTTGCCCTGTCCGGGCCGGGCGGCGACCAGGACGAGGTCGGAGCCGTGAAAGCCGTTGAGCATTCCGTTGAGCTTTTGGTATTCGATGGGGATCCCCACGGCCGCGCCGTGATCCTGATAGATCTGCTCCATGCGGGCGATGGCGCCCTCCACCGCCCTTTGAACCTCAACCAGGCTGCTCTTGTCCTCTTTTTCGGCCAGCGCGTAAACCTCGGCCTCGGCCAGCGCGAGCGCCTTGTCCTCGGCGTCGCCCGAATAGGAGGCCTCCATAATGCGCCGCGCGGCGGAGATGAGCTGCCGCAGAAGGCTGTTTTTTTTGACGATGGACATATAATGCCGATAGTTGTCGGCGGAGGGGACGTAGGTGGTGAGAGAGGTCAGGTACGGCAGCCCGCCGATCGAGCCCGTGATGCCCATTTCCTCACATTCCTGCACCAGCGTCACGATGTCCACCGGCTGGGTCTTGGCGTTTAGGTTGAGCATGGCCTGAAAAATTTGACCGTTGCGGCCCTGATAAAAGTCGTCCGGCCTCAGCTCGTTTAAAATGGCGGCCGGCGCCCGCTGATCGATCATCACACAGCCCAAGACCGATTGCTCCGCCTCGTCGTTGTGCGGCAGAATCCGCGCCCGCACGTTGGGATGGTCGGCGATCTTATCCTTTTGATTGTTGCCCGGCATGGCGAACCTCCTCTGTCTATTAGACCTATTCTTGCAACCAGTCGCGACGGCTAAACGGCCTATTATATCTCAACCATAAATCGGTATTTGCCTCCGCCCGGCTGACCAAAAAGTGTGTCAGGCGGGCAACGGTCTATTGCCTCCGCCCGGCTGACCAAAAAGTGTGTCAGGCGGGCAACAGGCGGCGGGGCAACGAGGGCGCGTA
>JAIRRW010000007.1 GCA_031255775.1 Clostridiales bacterium | reverse complement strand
GAGACCCGTGCCCACCATGCCGACGGTAATTTTTGCCGTGCCGTTGGCTTTTAGCGTCACAAAGCCGTTTGAATCGACTGCGGCGACGCCGTCGTTGTCCGAGCTCCACCGCATCAGCGCGCGGTAATCGTTTCCGTCCGAGCCGCCGTTTGCGATACCCAGCCGGTATATTTTATCGGTTTTCCCCTCGTCGGCGGCGGCGTTGGCATAGGTGCGGAGGTCGATCGTACCCGCGGGCTTGTTGTTTATCGTGATTTCGGTCAGCGGCGTTCGCTGCCACAAAATATCGGTTATGACAAAATCGATTTTTCCGATGCCGTCCAGCCCGACAAACAGCTTGTCAAACGTCCTGTTGGCGGCTGGCTGCGGCGGCAGATCGATCGTCGCACCGTCCGTTATCGCCGTAAAAACGCCCGCCAGCTCCCACTTTCGCGCGGCCGAATCCGCCTTTTCGGTATCGCTGTCAAACAGCCTGACGAGCAGTCTTTCGCCGCCGCTATGGCTGATAATTTTCAGCTTAAAGGACAGCCGGTAATTCCCCGCCGGTCCGTATTTCGCGCTGTTGTGTATGGCAAATTCGACACCCGGCTCGCTCGCGTTTTCGGACGAAGAGGTGAATGTAAGCGCTTTGGCGCTTGCCGCCCCGTCGGGCAACTCGGCGGCGCTGTCGGTTATCGCCGCGTTTCCGTGCCGGGCGGTATACGACATATCCTCGGTATAGGTGTCAAAATCGTATCTAAGCGGCTTTTCTCCGCCGTTTTTAAAGATAAACGTATCCGAAAACGTCACGGCGGGCGCGTCGGCTTTTTCGATCCGTACGGTTATGACGGCGTCGCCCTTGATGAGCCCCGCGACAACGCCGAGCGTCCCGGTCGTTTGATTTAGCTCGACCCTAGCCACGGCTTGGTCGGAGGTAGCCGCGTACACCTCAAACGCGTCGGTAAGCATCGGCTCGGGCGCGTAGGGAAAATCCTTTTTTTCGCCGGTGTAAAACACCTCGTTTTCGGCGGGCTTATCCAAAAGCGCGATGCCGGACAGGGCGCCACGAAGGCAGAGCTCGAAGGAATCCTCCTTGCCGCCCGCCGAAGCGCTTATGCGCGTTATGCCCGGCGCGGCCGCGACGACAAGCCCGGTCCGGTCCACCGTTGCGGTTTTTTCGTTTTCGCTTTTCCATACTACCGTAAAGTCGGCCTCGCCGCCCGGGACCGTCGTCACGACCGCCGCGGAAAGCTGCCACGTTTGACCCGGCGCAAAATCCTGAATCCCGACGGGCTTGCCGCCGATGGTAATCGATTTGACCTCCGGCTTTTCGGGAACCTCCTGCGGGGTAACCACGCCGCAAGCCGCCAAAAACACGGCCGAAATTAGGACAAGTAAAAATAATACCGCCGTCTTATGCTTTTTTATAGCTGTTTTTGTATCCATTTTTGTCTCCTATTCCCACTTTGCGGGGCGCGGACCCGCATAATACCGAAACAAGCCCGGCGCGCCGTTTGCGCCAAGCGGGGCGTCGTTGCCGTTGATAAGCCGGAACAACGCGATCGCCGCCCTTTTTGGTCTTGGCCCAAAGCCATCGGACAGCCCGTTTAGATACGCGGCGCCGCCCTCCTTATACGCCCCGGGCGAGGTGAAAAGGCCGTACCCCGCGTCATGATTGTCGCCGTTTTGCAGGGGCAGCCTGTCATTCCAATCAAACATTCGAAAGAGGTGAACCTGCTCGACAAACGGAAGCTCGTTGTAAATCCGGGTCAGGTCGGCCCGAATATTTTCCCCCTGCTTGGCCTCGTACTCCGCCCATTTTTCGGGGTCGAGACTGTTTCGGGTCGTGCAGTATCCAAGCTCGGTAAAAAACACCTTTTTACCGCCGTCGTCGTTTTCCTCCAATATCTCGTAGATAGCCAGATTGCTCTCGATATATCGGTCGTCTATGCCGTCAAACGCGTACGGATGCCACGCCATAACGTCAAAGTACTCGTCCGTATCGACCGACTTTAGGCCGGGATTGTCGTCAAGCTCCGCATAGGGCGAATCGCCCGAAGCGATTTTATTGTAGACATTTCGCAAAAACGGGATGATGCCGTTGGTCTGACTGCCCGTACCGTTGATTGTGTTAAACCTTGTGTCGTATATCGGCGCGGGAAAAACCAGCGAGGCGCCGGGGTTTCCCCCGTCGGGTATCGCCCGCTTAATGCCGTGCCGCGCAAAGAAACAGAGGTCGGCCATGATCTGCGCCTTCTCGCCGATCGTATAAGGGTCGCCGTTGGGCTTGCGGCAGTTGACGCTGGCGTTTGTTTCGTTTCCGCATTCGAAATACTTGATTTTCGGAAAGGTTTTCGCCACAAGGTAATAGGTCTTTTCGACCAGATTCATAAAGTCGTCATAAAACGGCGAGCCCGGCTCGGGAAACGCGCCGTAGGTCCTGTCACCCGTCGCGGAAAAACCGAGCGGAAAGGTGTAATAGTGACTGACGGCGGTTATCTCGGTAATGCCTCTCTCGACCAGTCCGTCGATAAATTCGCGGTAATACTGCTCGGCGCCCGGCGCCAAGCTCACCTCGTTTTCGTTTTTATTGCGGACGACAAGATTGGCGGAATGGTGCATAAACAATCGGTAACTCTTAAAGCCCATGTCCCCCGCCAGGTTGAGCGTCATTTCCGCCGTCTGCCCCGCGTCCGTGCTGCTGTTGGCCGGTTCCGCCAGACCGTAAAAATACTTTTCCCGCTCGTTCGTATAGCCGACGCCCTTGTTTTCGGGCTGCGCGTTACAGGCCGATAGGATCGGCACGGCGAAAACAAGGATAAAAATAAGCGCCGTCAGTCTTTTTATGTGTACTATTTTTTTCATCTGCGGGCTTGCCCCCCTTTTCTTTTTTTGATCAACAAAAAATAAACCGCCGCGCCGCCGCCGGCAAGCAGGACAAAGCCGCCGACGGACAGGCCGATAAGCAAGCCCGTGTCGTGACCTTCGGTCGGAGGCAATTTTGTCAGGTCGGTCAGGGGCGGCAGGCCGGTTTCGCCGTAGTTTGTGGTGATAATATCGATGCCGAAATTGAGGCTTAGCGTCCTAAAATTGTCTATCGACATATTGCCGCCCTCGGATGTGCCGATCGCAACCGTCCCGGCGTTTTGCCGATAGCCGTGCCGCAGGTAGGCAAACTCCGCCTGTAAGAGGCCGAGCATCGCGGCGGGCTCGTCGCCGCGCTTGATGTACAGCCTGACCGTATTATTGAAACACATCAGCCTGAAATTGAGCGTGCCGGCATATTCGTAAATGTTGATCGGCAGCCGTCCGACGGTATCGCGGGAGGCGCGGATCATCATGCCAGCGGTTTCGATTTTGTCGGTCCCCGCTAAAAATTTGATCGAATAGCCGTGCGGATTTTCCGCGCTTTTGCCAAAGGTCAAAATGAGATCCGTATTTTGAAACTTTTGCGTCAAATCAAAGCTCAGCAAAAAATTATCGAATTGCCCCTTTGTTTCGAAGCGCGCCTCGCGCGCCGTATCGGCAAATCTGAGCGCGCCGTTTTGGACAAATATCCCCTCGCCGACGCTAAACCGCGTATCGTTGATATAAGCGGCGGCAAAATCGTGCTGCGCGACGTCGTTGAGCTGTCTGTCCGAGAGGTTGGCCGCCGTCACTTTATCGCCCGTCGGCACGTCGTACACGTCGCACTTATTGACCGACATTTTCGTCACCTTGTATTGATAGCCCCAGCGCGAATTGCCCGTGACGGCGATAAACCCCGCCGTATCGGCATTGTCAAAAACGACGCGTTCGGTATAGTCGTTTGTCCCGGCCTCGCAGTAAAAAAGCGTCGCCGTGCCGCTTTGCGCAAGCAGCATGATATCGTATGCCTTGCCGTCGCCGCTAAAAAAGTTGACGGACGGATCGACATAATGCTTGGTTGCGGCCGGATAGCCCCGCGCGCTCAACGCCGCCCAGCTGACTCTCATGCCGCCGGACGGATCCTTGCCAAACATGATCAGGGGCGAGCCGGGCGCCACCGCGGGGACCTGTGTGGCAAAGGCCTCCTCGATCGAGCCGCGCCCAAACGAAAGCCCGATAAACGACAGGAGCCCCGCCGTAGGCGAAGTGACCGGAAGGGTTTCGGCGTCCCTTATGGTATAGCGGAATATAAAATCCCCGTACATGGATTTTGGCCCGAAGGCCGTAAAGGGCGCTCTCGTATTTGCCGGAACGTTAAAATCACAATACTTGTTGGGGTTCCAGTCGCTGGGCATGGCAACGCCGGACGTATTGCCCGCCATAAACCATTTCGAAGCGCGGTAATACGGACTTTGCAGGGTTTCGCCCGCGATTTGCTTGACGCGCGTGCCCAAAAAGTCCAGGGCGTCGTCCCCCGCGCCGCTCACGAAATAATGATACATAAACGTCGACGCCGAATAGACCTCGGCGCGGACGCCCGCACCCGCCGCGCCAAAGCCGTAATACCCGTTTATTTTTAAATCCGTAAAGGTTGCGACGGGGTCGGACAGGGTGTTGGTTCCGGCGTTTGCCAGGAGATATTCCTTTACGCCGTAGGCTTTAAGCGCGGTGTCGTAAAAAACCTCGTACCTGATATTGACGGTACTCGACCCGTTTACATATGCCGCCGCCAGGGCGACGGGCGCCTCGTCCCGCCTAGCCCCGTCGGCTAAGACGCCGGAATAATAGGCGCTGCCCTGCCTGCGCAGATAAATCATATTCGATTCGTCCACGGCCGAAGCCTTTCCCAAAAGCCCCAGCCCCAGTCCGAAATAGGCCCCTTCCTTTATTTCCTGAATTTTTACGGTAAACTTAAAGCCGATGACCTTATCCAGGCGCGTATCGATCTCGTCGACGGCGTCCTTGCCGACAAGCAGGCCGTTTTGCGCATATCCGTCCGCGCCGCCAAAAACGGCTTTTCCGCAGCTGCCCATAAAAAACGCGCTTTCCGGCGCGTTGGCCGTTGCGTCCGAAAGCCGCCAGTCAAGCGCGTCGTTTCGGTTTGACGGGTACGATATCCGATCGGCCTCGCCGCCAAAATCGGTCGAATAGGCGACGGTTTCTCCGGCGTCGGCATATTGGAGCGAAAAGCTTTTGACCAAAACCAGCAAGCCGTGCAAGGGATCGCCGGGCGTATTTCCGATCGACATAAGACTGAAATACCCGTCGCAAAAGACGCCCTCGGCGGTATGGTCAAGTCCGCTCTTTATGTACTTTACATATCCGGCGTCGGCTTCGCCCGCGCTCTTGACAAATACGTCCGCGTCATACGTGCCGTCGGCGTTTCGCGTGCCGGTTATTTTTAACACCTTCCGCTTGCCCTGCATATTTCCTGCGGCGAGGTTGTATCCCGTCATGTTGTCGGTCGCCGAGGTATTGTTTGAGCGCGCCTCGTTTTGACGCCGGATATAAAGGTCGCCCGTCAGGCCGATATCAAACATAACGCCGCACTGGTACAGCCGGCCCGTGGGCGCAAGCAAGCCGAGCCCGACGCCTATACGCCCGCCTATGCCGCGGTCGCGCACCTCAAATTCGGTCACGATTTCAAACGATTCGGCGCTTGACGGCAGCGGATGCGCCGTGTTGGTCACGTGCGGCGCGTATTCGTTGGGGAAGTTAAACAAAAGCCCGGTCGTGCCGCCGTCGATTTCCGCGTCGCCGACCGCATCGAAATCACCGCTGTTGCCTCCCGCAAATACCGCCGAAACGGGGTCCGCCCTTAACACGGCCGCCCGTGCGGCGGGGGCGGGCAGCGCAAAAAGCATGGCCGCCGCCGCGAGCGTCAATAAGCATATCGGGATAAGAAATAGCTTTTTCGTCATGTTTCCCATGCATCCTCCTCCGCTGATCTTTAAAACTCGGCATCACGGCCGAATTTTTCGGTAAACCACTTGATCAGAAAAATGAACGGCGTAAACAATATACAGAACATAAGCCCGGTGGTCGCGGCGCTTACGGCGCTGAACGACGACTTGTTGGCAAAGCTGAACACGTACAGCGAAACCGTCATAAGCGGGTCCTTGACCGACCCCTCGCCAAACAAAAGCGGCTGCTGTGTAAACGTAAACATACCCATGCACCCAAAGACCACAAGCGTCGACATCGTCGGCCAGACGAGGGGCAGGACGATTTGGACACATTCGCGCCAAAAGCCAACGCCGTCCAGCTTTCCGGATTCTAAAATTTCGGTCGGAACGCGCGACATCGCGCTGCTTATGAGTATCACGTTTGTGCCCATACCCGCCCATACGCAAAAGACGTAAATGAGCGGCCAGAGGGCGGGATTGGGAAGAGAGAGGTCAAACCAGTCCTTCGAAAAGCCAAAGGCGCGTAAAACGGCGGCAATCGGGCCAAACTCCGGCTTGAACATATATTTATACAGCATGATCAAAATGACAAGCGAGATGATGGACGGAATATAAAATACCACGCGGAAGAAACCCTCAAACTTGATTTTTTTAAACAACACAAAGGCGCAGACATACGCGATAGGCAAAATAATCAGCACATTGAGCGGCGCGATGGAAAGCGAGTTCCAAAACGCCGTTTTCAAAGCCTCTTCGCCGCCCGCGTCCAAAAAGAAGGCCTTAAACGCCGTAACATAGTTATCCAGCCCCACAAATACATACGAATTTTTGTCGCCCGTCTTAAAAAACATCGACCGTTGAAAGGTCAGTAAAATGGTTCTGCCGTTGACAAACACCCAAAATAAAAGGAAATGCGCGATAGGCCAAACAAGCATGACAAGGATAAAAATCGCATCCTTATGTTTCCGATTGGCAAAGGCTTTTGTTTTTTTGACCGTCGGGGCCGCCATATGCTTTCCTCCAAAAATATCCGTTCCGCCGCTTATATCTCGTGTCAACACGACCCAAAACAGCTTTTAGAGGCCGAAATCGTTTTTCCATTGCTCCCAGCGCGTCCTGCTGCCGGTGCTTTCCGTCACATAGGCATAGACCGCCTGTGCCGCCCCTTGGGGAGAGCCGACGGCAGCGCCGGCGCCCAAGAGGTTATTAAAGACCGATATCATCGTGGGCTGAAAGTTGTCGAGATTTTTATAGACAAAAAACGGCGCTTTCGTCTTGGAAAATTTGAAAAAGTTTGTATTTTCGGTATAGAGCTTTATCGAATCCCTTTGAAAAACCGTCCAGGCGTGCGTCGGCTCGGCGGCGAGGGGGTCGTATTCAAACGGCCGCATGACGCCGCTGCTTTTCGTAAAATCGACAAGCCGGCGTTCGCTGTGCAAAAACTTGAGAAACGCTTTGGCGTTTTCCTTGTTTTTCGCCTTGGCCGGAATCAGCATCAGGTCGCCCGCATTGGCATTGTTGAGCCCCGTGCTTTTGGCGCCCTCGATCGAAGGGAGCGTCATCATTCTCAAATTGTTTTTCATATCGGGGTATGCCTCGGGCGCGGTCAAAAAGTCGTCCATCTCGTTTTCGAGCCAGGTGCCGACGGGCATCATGACCGCCGCCCCGTTGATAAACTTCTTTTCGGCGTCAACCGTGCTGTCCGATCCGGCGTCGGCTATGTTTTTATAGCTATGCGCCGCCGGATCGATAAACAAACGCGAAAGCAGCTCGTAGGACTTGACGATACCCGTCTGCTTATAGACGTCCGGCGAGGCAAAATCCCAAAAATCATACCAATTGCCTTCGCCCTGCGGACGCTCGCTTCCTATGCCCTGATACTGCGCCCACCAGGTCGTCGTCAAAAAGGTCAGCCAATTTTGAGCCGTACCGGGAAAAATAAAGGGCTTGACGGTTTTGCCGTCATACGCGGCCGCGTTGATGTCGTCGACCAGCCGGACAAGCTCCTGCTCCGTCGAGGGCGGGTTGACCCAAAATCCATCGCGCGCATTATCGCTTTCCAGGCTTGTCGGGGTCTTTTTTAACAGGTCGTCGTTATACGCCAGGCTTACCGACGTAGCCGTCCAGGGGATGACCCAGGCGTGTTCGTTCTGCGCCGTAACGGCCGCCTTGGACCAGGGGTATTGCTTATAATCGCCCATAATGAAATCCTTTAACTTGACACTGCTGCCGTCAAGCTTTTCGACGTCGGCGTTAAAAATTTCGTCCAGGGGCTCCACTTCCTCGTTGGCGACGCTTTCGCTCCAGTTAAAACCCAGCGTCATAATAATATCGGGCGCGTTTTTACTGCCCAGCAGGGTGACGGCGCCCCCCTCGGTTTCGAGCATCTCGTCCTTTACCAGCTTGATTTTTACGCCGGGGTTGGCGTCCTCAAATTCGGCTTTCGCGCTCTCTATCCATTCGGAGCCGTAACCGCCCACAAAATAGTTGACCGTAAGGTTATACCCCGCTATTTCCCCGCACCCCGTAAAGACCGCGGACGAAAAGACAACGGTCAACACCAACACCAACACCAACGCCGGACACATTTTTTTCATAACAATTTACCCTTCCTTATTTATCGTTTTTATCTTATACACCGGGTCGTGTTGACACGACCTATCCTTTCAGCCCGCCCGCCATCGTGTTTTTTACAATGATCCTCTGGCAGGAGGCATACAGAACAAGAATCGGTAAGGTACAAATCATGATGACGCAAAAAAACAGCGGATAATCGCTCCCGTGCTTGACGACCGAAGCCGAGATGACCTGCAAGCCGACCGCTACGGTCGGGTAGGACGGATAATACAGCCGTTGTCCTATGTAATCGTTCCAGACGCCGATGACGCCCAAAACCGCCAGCGCCGTCAGCGACGATCGGGCCATCGGCAGCATGATCCGGAAAAATACGGTAAAATTTCCGGCGCCGTCGATAAACGCCGCCTCGGCATAGCTCCAGGAGATCGATTTGAAAAATCCGTACAGGATCAAAAACTGCATACCAAAGCCGCCCGCGTGCGTGATGATCATGCCGTAGTAGGTGTCGTACAGGCGCAAGTCCTGTATGAGGGAAAAATAGGTCACCAGCGAGCCGGTAGTCGGGATAAACATGATTAAGATAGCCAAAAAATAAATGATGTTGCGGCCGGTAAATTTATATTTCGATACCACATACGCGGTACAGGCACAGACAAACAACGAGGCCGCCGTTTGCCCGATGACCAGCGTAATACTGTTAAAAAACATTTCTCCGATGGTGATGTTGTATTCGCCCAAGGCCGTAAAAACCCGCAAATAATTTTCGAGATGCGGAACCTCCAACGAGCCGTCCGCGCGGGCGCCCCAGGGCAGACTCATGGGCGACGCGCCAAAAAAGGTTTTTTCTTTAAACGAATTATAAAATATCCAGACAAACGGAAACAGCAGGGTAATCGCGTACAGACAAAAAACAACAAAAAAGACGCTCATGATGACGGTGTTTCCGCTTTTTATCGCATTTTTTCGGCTTTTCATGTTTTTTTCAAACGCTTTCATCGTCTTGCCCCAACCTAAAAATAGCATATCCAAATCCGTTAAAATTCAAATGATTCTCGTCCAGCGATTCGTTAAGCCCGTCCAAAAGCGCGCCTTTATACGGAAAAGCACAGTCCGCCTTGCCGCCCTTGGCGTTTATGGCAATGATGATTCGTTCCTTCCCGTCGGTTCGTTCGTACAAAAACGGCACGTCATAATAGCCCGAAAGTATCCGGATGCCGGCGTCGGCGGAAAGCGCGCCGTGGGCTTTTTTCGTTTTTATCAGGGCTTTTACACAGGTGAGAAGGCTGTTTTCATCTTTTTCCTGGGCGGCAACGTTATGACTCGCCGAAATATCCACCGGAAGATACAGCTTTTCCGCGGGCGCCTGCGAGAATCCCGCGTTTTCGCCCGCCGTAAACTGCATGGGCGTGCGCGAACCGGTACGGTTAAAGCCGCCGTCCTTACTCAGCCCCGCGATATGCTTCATGCCGATTTCATCGCCGTTATAGATAAAAGGCACCGACGGGATCGTCATAAGAAAAGCGAATATCGTTTTTAATTCGTCCTGTGTTCTGTCGGTACCGATTCGTTTCAGGTCATGGTTGCCGGACGGTACGCTTATATAGCCCTTGTCGTTAAGCCCGTTGAGCGCGCCCAAAAATCCGTCAAAAAATATATCCAGACCCGAAACGCTGTTACGGCGGAAATAACTCGGCGCGTCGCCAAGGCCGTACGCGCGGTTTTCGGCCTCGGCACGGAATAAGCTGTTGTACGCCTCCCCCCGTATATGTATCAAAAAATCAAGGTCAAACCCCGCCTCGCCCACGGCGATTTCCGGCTGTGCCCACTCCGATATAAATACCGCCCGGGGGTATTCGCGCCGCACCGCGCCAAGCAGCTTTGTCCAAAGCTTCGCGTTCAGCGTGCCGTCGTCGTATTTTATCAGGCTTGAGGCCATATCTATCCTAAAGCCCGCCGCGCCCTTTTCCAGATAATACTTCATAATGCCGATCACCTCGGCGTGAATTTTATCAAAAACCGGATCCGTCCACAACCTTTGCCAGGGACGCCTGATCTCGGCAAAACCGAAGTTAAGCGCAGGCTGCATCGCAAAAAAGTTTACGGCATAATTGCCGTCGCGCTCGCTGACGCCGTTTATCATTCTCAGCCCCGCGCTGTCGTCAAAAACATTTTCGGACCATATATAGTACTCCGAATACTTGTTTTTCGCCGCTTTTTTCGACTCTAAAAACCATGCGCATTTGTCCGAGGTATGGCCGACAACCAAATCGAGTATCACCTTAAGCCCCGCGCTTTCCGCCGCGCTGAAAAGCGCCGAAAGATCGGCCTCGTCCCCAAAACGCGGATCGACCTTATAATAATCGACAATGTCGTACCCGCCATCCCGAAATTCCGACAAATAAAACGGATTGACCCAAATCCCATCCACGCCCAGACTCTTGATATAGTCGAGTTTTTCGATTATCCCCCTCAAATCTCCGACACCGTCGCCGTTCGCATCGAAAAAGCCGGTGGGATACACCTGATAAAAAACCGCATCTTTCAGCCAATCCGTTCCTAACACCATCTTCCCCTCAAAAATCTCTTACGCACCGTTCCCGTCTAAAAAAGTAAGCCCGTGAAAACGTTTTCATCAAACACCAAAAAAATATCAACAGCGATGAAAACGTTTTCACGAAGAGTATATCACACAAAATTAACCTTGTCAATACAAAAATCAAAATTTATAGCAAAAATCAAAATTTATAACAATTTTTTTGCGGGAATTTTTTGAGGACGATTTGGGAGGGACAATTTTTGGCGGGCGGTCATGCTG
>JAIRRW010000122.1 GCA_031255775.1 Clostridiales bacterium | reverse complement strand
TTTATTCCAGTGATTGGAAGCCTTTTCCTCTTATTTCGGAGGAGTCGCTGATCATGATGAAGGCGTCTTTGTCTACTCTTTTTACGATAGCTTTCAGTTGCGTTAGTTGTCTGTTTTTTACGCAGGTCAGCAGGACGTTATGGGTTTGGCTGGTGTACATACCCTGTCCGTCCCACATTGTGATACCGCGGGGGCTGTTTTGCAGCAATAGATTGGCGATCTCCCCGCCCTTATCGCTGACAATCATGCAGAGCTTGGATTTGTCCACACCGATAAATATCACTTCGGACACCTTTGTGCTGACAAATATCACGATCAGGGCATAGAGCATATTATCGGGGCTTTTGGTGAGTATCGCGCCCAAAATGACAATGATCCCGTCCAGCAGGCCCACCGCCACGGGGATATTTAGGGGCTTTATCCAACGCGCCGTCACCCTGCCCATGAGCTCGGTTCCGCCGCTGGAAAACTCATACCGGATAAACAAGCCGATCCCCACGCCCTGACAGATCCCGCCGTACAAGGACGCCAAAACGGGATTGTCCGTCAGCATGGGCAAAAACAGCGACAAGGCGTCGGTAATGACGCCCAAACAGGCGACCGTGAGCAAGGCCTTGAAAATGAATTTTTTGCCTTGGTACTTCAATCCCAAAATCAGAATGGGGACATTGATCGCGATCGTGACCATGCCTATGGGAATCCTGTTGTTGAGATAATTGATGAGCACCGCAAGCCCGGTCGCGCCGCCGGCAATGATTCCGTTGGGCGCCAAAAACAATACGGTGCTCAGCGCATAACTGACGCAGGCCGCAAGCATAAACAGGTAGCTTTGCAGAATTTTTATTTTCTTGTTTTCTTTCATATTTTATTTTCGTTCTTGGCCGTGTTGACACGCGTGCAATCTGCCGATTATCATCTCGTGTCAACACTACTTACTACTTAATACTATCTTTGCCACCCGAAGCGCAAGGCTGGTTCCGTATTCGAACGGACAGACCGTAAACGAATTGTTTTCTACCTTAATGGCCTTGCCGTTGTCGAGCCATTTTGCGGAAAGAATTTTTTTGTCCGTTTTTAGCGTGACTTGCGCGGCATTTTTGGCGCGCGAAACATTGGAATCCAGTTGCATGGGCACATCCTTTATGACGGCATAATAACAGTCGGCGTCCTCCAGCACGACGGCATTTTCGGCCTGCAAACGCGACGGAACGGCGGTATAAATAAACTGCCGATTTGCCGATATCCATTTGCCCAATGCCAAGAATATGCCCTTTTCAAGCTCGTCCAGGCTTCCGTCGCCCTTGAGCCCCGTATTTAGCAGCAGGTTGCACCCGTTGACCCGGCAGCTCAACAAAAGACTGAGCAGCTCCCTTACCGACTTGTGGCAGATGTCGTTTTGGGCATAGCCCCAATGGTCGGTGATTCCCTCGCACACCTCTCCCGCAATCGGCTTATCGCCCGCGTCGACGCGAAACGGCTTTCCGCGCTCGAAGGTGACGCTGTCGATCTCTCGGTGGCCCGTTTGGCCAAGCGCGTCCAGGCCGGTGTTATTGATGATCATGGCCTCGGGCTGATATTGGCGAATCGTGCCGTACAGCCTGTCCTCCTGCCAATTTTCGTCGGGCTTGTCCCACATGCCGTCGAACCAAAATCCGCCTATTTTGCCGTAATTTTTGCAGAGCGTCTCGATACTGCCGACGAGATAATCGATATACGCCGGAAAGTTATCGCGATAATCGGGGTGCTGCCAGTCCAGCAGCGTATGATAAAACAGCGGCACGATACCGCATTGCCGGCACGCGGCGACAAACTCGGCAATTAAATCCCGTCCGCAAGCCGAATGGGGCGCGTCAAACGGGCTGAGCCCCCTTGTATCGTATAGGGAAAAGCCGTCGTGATGCCGGGTGGTGAGGGTCACGTACCGGCACCCCGCCGCCTTTGCCGTCGCGGCAAGCTCGCGCGCCCAAGTCTTTTTTACAAGGAATTTTTCGCTGTGCGCCCGGTATTTTGCGGGCTCGACCTTGTCGGCAAAAAGGTTCCACTCGCCCCGGCCGATCAGGCTGTATAGGCCAAAATGCACAAACATTCCGAATCCCAGCTTTTTGAACCTCTCGATATAAGCATACTCTGCCATGTTTTTATTCTCCAAAATTGAAAAACGGCGGAAAGTTTATCGGATTTTTGGCTGTCGCCTCTATTTCGCCGAACAAGAGCTTGATAAGAGCGCGTTGGGAAAACTCCGACGGCGAAAAGCAGTTGATATACGTCTTTAAAAACGGCAGCTCATACAGCTTGTAGGGATCGCTAAAGGAGGTAAACACCAAATTTTTGTTTTTGAAAATATACCCGCGCCAAAACAGCATGATGTTATCCCAGCCTATCCGCATACTCGCGCCGCACGCAAGGTCGGTGGCGACAAACTTCGCGTTGATCAAGACGAGGTCATAGTCCTCGATACTCTTTTCGATATCATAGTGCGACGGCTGCCAAATCGCCTTCACGCGGATGCCCCGCGCTTGCAAGCCGCGTTCGAGCGGCAAAAAGACGGTCTTGTCGCTTTCCTTTTTATGCTCGCCGATATGGAGCAGCAGCGCGGTTTTGACCTTGCTTTTGTCCAGCGGAAAAACATGATCGTTGCGTATGACCTTGATACTCTTGTCCGCGATTTGCTGCGCGACCTCGCAATATTCGCTTTCGGATATGTCTTTGAGCTCCTCTTGTATGATGCTTTGATCCTCAAACAAACGGACGGAATTTTTGAGCCGCAGGACGCGCCGCACCGCCGAGAGCAGACGCTCGCGGGACAGCTCCCCTGTTTTTACGGCGGCTAAAATGTTTTCGTAATCGGTTTTTTCGGGGAACAAAACCATATCGCCGCCCGCCCTTAGGAAGCTCACCGCCAGCTTTTGGGTCTCGATGCGCGAACACGCGCCCACCATACTCATCGCGTCCGACACGATACACCCGTCAAATTTCAGCCGCTCGCGCAACAGCTCCGTCATCAGCTTTGCCGACAAAACGCAGGGCAGCGGGTCCTCGCTCTCGCCCTCTTGAAACGCCGGCAGCGCGATGTGCGCCGCCATGATCGAGCTTGTCCCGCTCTCGATCATTTTGCGGTAAACCATCCCGTAGGTGTTCCACCACTCGTCCTGGCTAAACGTATTGACCGTGGTGCAAAAATGCTGGTTGCGGTCGTCCACGCCGTCGCCGGGAAAGTGCTTTGTCCCGGCGGCCATATAGCCGTTTTTTTGCATACCGACGCTGTAAGCCGAGGCCATACGCCACACAAGCTCGGGCGAATCCGAAACGGCGCGTATGTTGGTGATGGGGCTGTTTTTGTTGTAATTTATATCCACGACGGGCGCAAAGCTCCAATGAATCCCGTGCTTGCGGCTGATCGCGCCGGTGAGCTCCCCCGCCCGGCGAACCAGCTTTTCGTCTCCGGCGGCGCCCCAGGCCATGGGTTGCGGCAGCTTGGGATATTCGGCCAGGGCACAGCCCACGCCAAATTCGATATCCGCCGCGACAATGACGGGCGCTTTTGCGTACTTATTGGCCATTTCGGCATACATTTTGACCTTTTGGGCGGACATATGCGCGATAAATATCCCGCCCGGCCGAATCGCGCGAAAAACCTCCTCGACGTCGGCGGGATTGTCCTTATCATAGACCGGGTAGCACAAAACCTGCCCCGCCAAATCCTCTAGCGCAAGGCTCTCCAAGCGCTTTTCAAGCTCGGTATTTGTCATATTCCTATTCTCCGTCTGTTTCGGACACGGCGTCCGTGCCTTCATGATTATTATTTTGTTCTTTTTGAATTTTGGGTTTCTTTTTGAACGAGGTAAAATCGATCACCAAAAACATGACCGCCGCCGTGATCAAGAGGCCGCCGAAAAGGAGGGGCAGCGTAAACGTCTCCAGCCCCGCCGCAATCGAGATAGCGGACGCAAACACGCTTTGCAGGGCTAAGAGCATCCCCGTTGCCGTTTCGGACGTAAACCGTTGCGCGTAGATTTGAAAGACGGTTGTCAAAAACGAGCAAGCCAGCCCCAAAAACAGAAAGGCCGAAAGAAAGACAAGCCAATTGATGGGCGGCAGGGCAAACCTTTCCAACGCGCCAAACATGACAAATCCGCCGACCGCCTGCCAGGCCGCCAGCATAAACACCAGCTTTTTGAAGTCGATTTTTTGTCCCGCGTTTCCGAGCAGCACGATGACCGCGGCAAAAACAACCGCGCAGGCAAGCGAAAAAACGTCGCCTATGCCCCACCCGGCCGAGCTGAAAATATTTGTCAACAGCGCCATGCCCGCCAAGGCGGCGGGAATCGCGATATAGACCTTTTTTGACGGCCTTTTTTTGTAGAACAGCCAGGCGAACAACGGGACGAGCACCGTGTTTAGGCAGGTGAGAAAGGCGTTGTTAGACGGCGTGGAATACTTGTTGCCAAACGCCTGCAAAAGAAACCCGACAAAATCAAGAAACCCGATCAGCGAACCGATAAAAATCTCGGCGCGATTCCATTTTAGAATCCCCTTCCCTAAATAGATCGCCGCCGCGGCAAGAAAAAACGCGTTTCTAAAAAACAGGATGCTCGACGGCCCGAAGCCTTGGTTAGAAAGCGTCTTCATCACCACAAAATACGCGCCGTAGAGCGCGGCGACAAACAAAATCAACAAATTCGCTTTCGTCTTTGTCATGGCTATTTACTTTTATCCTTTAACCTTTTTTTGCTTTTGCGGCGCGCGCCCTATAACGGCTGAACCATTTGGCTCATGCCCCACACGGTGACCTCTTCCATAATCGCGGTTTCGGGCAGCTCGGCGGCGTACAGGATCGTATTGGCGATGTCGTCCGCCGTGAGCGAATGAACGCCGGCGGGCGTCCCCGCGCTTTTGGAAAAGTTGGTGCCGCACGATGCGGGAATGATGCAGGTCGCCCGCACGCCAAAGGGCTGGAGCTCGGTCTGCATCCCCTTGGTAAAGCTGCGCACGCCGCTCTTGGCCGCCGCGTACACCGACCAACTCGGCCAGGCGTGCGTGGCGCATACGGAGGTCACGTTTATCATCGTCCCGCGCTTTCGTGCCTTCATCTGCGGCACGAATACGTTTGCCGAATAGATGACGGCGGTCAGGTTGAGCGCAATGCTTTGGTCGATGGTTTCCCTTGTCTGCTCCTCGACGGGCTTAATGCGGATACCGCCGCCCGCGTTGTTGACAAGCACGTCCACGACCCCCAGCTTTTGGGCGGCAAACGCCTTGAGCCTAAGCCAGCCGTCGTAGTCGGTGACGTCCTGCACAAAGATATAATCCGCGCCCGACGCCTTTTGCGCGCTTTGCAGCGCGTCCTCGTGCCTTGCCGTTATTAAAACGGTATATCCCGCCCGCTTAAACGCCCCGGCCGCGGCCAACCCGTAGCCGCTCGATCCGCCCGTAATAATCACTGTCTTTTTCATCTTTTATTGCCTCCTAAAAAATTATATCACGAAATTTTGTTTACGCCAATGCTTTCGTAGCCCTCTAAAAAGGGCACGCCGATCTTTACCTGCCTTAGGTCAATGCCTTGGCTAATCGCCTGCTTACACGCCCTTGCCGCCGCCTCGCCCATATCCATGACGGTACGGCTCAGCCTGCACGACGACGCGGCCAAATAACTAAACGACGCCCCTTTACTGGCTACGAGCATATTGTCGATTTCCTGCGGGAGCATACACGCGTACGGGATCCCAAACGGGTGCGTCAGTTTGACGGGCGGCTCGTCGCAACCGTGCGTATCGATCATATGGTCGCTGTACGCGACAAAGGCGTCCCTTAGCGGACTGTCCTCAAAGCGGGTAAAAACGTCCTTTTGCGTCAAGACAAAGCTGCCCACGATCCGCTCCTCCTCCCGGATCCCGAGAGCGGGAAACAGCTGCTTTAGCTTATAGCCCTTAAACCTCTCGTCCCCTTTGATATACCGCCAAAACGCGAACACACGCGCCGCGCAAACCTCATACGCCTGCGTCGGCGTCATCGAGTAATATTCCTTACCCGGCATGGTGGGGCACATATTGATACTCATATCGCCGTTTGGCAGCGCAAACGTGCAAAACCAGACGTCATTCCGAAAAAGCGCTTGATTTTCCCATGCGGAAATGTCTACGTCCGCAATCGCGGGCGGCGGCAAAAGCTCCTCGCCGCCCTTCGAAACCTTGAATATCAGCGTCACCCCGTTGATTTTGCCCGTGCTTTTTAGGGGGGCGCTCGGCTCGTTATACTTGCTTTTGCTCTCCTGTCCCATCGTCGTTTGACAGCCGCACAGCTTGGCAAGCGCCGCGTTGCCGGTGCAGTCTAAATATAACCTGGCACGGAGTTTTTTGGCGGTTTTTCCGTCAAAAACCGTGATCCCCCGGATGACGCGGTCCTTTACCTCGGCGTCGGTCAGCGTGTGACCCAAAAGCAGCGTGACATTTTCGCTGTCCAGCAACGCGCGGATCTCACGCTCCATGGCCTCGTCGTCAAAGGCAAAACGGCGCACCTCGGTGGGACCGAGCGCCCCCTCGTCACGCAGCGTACTGTCATACGAGCCCGCGCAATCCACCGACATCCCAAAGCGGTCGCCCTCCCGTGTCGGCAGTGAACGCTGAACCCTGCCCTGCCCCTTTTCCATAAGCCGCCCGGCGATCAATCTGGCAACGGCGCCCACGGACACGCTCGACTCAAACACGCTGACGCCGGACACGACCATCGTCCCGCCCGCCCGCGCCGACCTCTCGATCACGGCGGTTTTTAGCCCGCTGCCGGCAAGCTCGACCGCCGCGCCGACGCCGCCCGCGCCCAAGCCGACAATGATCACATCATACTCATACTCACGATCCCGATACACGTCGCTGTTTTCTCCTTATTCCTAGGTTTGTTGGGCGATACTGACCGCCAGACAAAGACAAATCGTGGTCGTCCCGTCGGTCACCCTAAAAAAGTAAACGCCGTCCGTCAAGCCCGAAATAGACACCACACCGTCCGTCGGCGTCAAGGTCATCGGCGAGGGCGTTTCGACAAGCCCGTCGGGCGTTTTTAGGGTCGTCACATCGAGAGACTCGGCCTCCTCAAACGGCGTGCCTGTCAAACCAAACGCAAAGGCGCTTGCCGAAGCTGCGGCGTACACGGCATTGTCCTCAATCGTCACATCTGTCCAGCGGGGAGGCGTTCCGCCGCTTGCCGATACCGAATAATCACCTTTGGTATCCTTTTCGCCGGGTCGCGCGATCATTTGTCCGACACTCGCGATCAGCACGTTATTGAGTGTCATTTTAGTTTCGTAATTCACATGATAAATTTTAATAATCGGAATCGGTGACGCCGTCACCACGATAAACGAGCTGTTGCGGATATTGCCTATCATACCGCCCAAAATATTCCTATCGCCACGATTAGTATCGGACGGGACTTGTGACAAATTGAGCGTAAAGTGTACATTGTCCACCGTGAGCGCGAAATTGGTGTTTTCGCTGAGCGGCCCCTGATACCTATACTCAAAATTTTCGAAGGTCACGTTTTTAAGTACGAACGGACCCGATGATTGACTATAGAACAAACCGTGTGAGGTCTTTGCGTCGTATATCGTGTGCCCCATCCCGTTGAACGTCCCGTTGAATGCGCTCCAACCGCTGGCAGGAATGAGCGTCCCCGCCGTATTTGTCAGGTCGGCATCTAATACCGTGTACGTATGCGACGCAACCGCCCGCCAGTTATCCCAGGAATCCAGCACATAGTCGGCGGCGATCAGATCGAAGATATAGGATGTGTTTGCCGTATTGAGCTTTATCGTAAGCTCGCCCACGTTCGCGGCGGCGCCGATCTTGACGGTCGTTGCGTCCAGTGCGGTGTATGCTGTCATGAAACCGTTGACAAGTATGGTGTCGATAGCGCCGACGGCCAGCCCTATCGGTTGATTGGCGCCGTTTTTTAGCAGATCCAGGTCGATGGTGATGCCGTCTTCTGCGGCGGTGTTGAGGACGTATGCCGCGCCGTAATTGACGTCTACGTTGGTAAATACCGGCTCGGTCACCGTGACAACCGCATACACCGTCGTTTGCCCCGAGGTGATGCGAAGGAGCTTTGCGCCCGCGCTCACGTATTCGGACGAGACGGCATTATCGGTCACCGCCACATTGTCCGCTGCGGTCTTGTCGGTCAGGTTTTCGACCTTGACCGTATTTGCGTTTGCCAGGGCTGTCCCGACGAGACTAAAGGTGAACCCGCCCGAAAAGCTGACGGAAAGCTGCTCTCTGCTGATGTCTGACGA
>JAIRRW010000086.1 GCA_031255775.1 Clostridiales bacterium | reverse complement strand
CGACAAGCGGGTGCGCGACCTCGTCCTGATCGGCGGCAAGCCCGTCCCGCTGTACGAAGACCCGGACGGCGACGCCGTGTTTCGGGCGGTTGCGGGGGGGAGGATTTTGACGGTAGACACGAAAAGAGGAGAAATTTGGCGTGACAGATAGTGGGTTTATACGGGCTACGTGCGGCGCGTCAACTCGGTTACGTATTAGAAATACGCGCCCTCGTTGCCCCGCCGCCTGTTGCCCGTCTAAACCTCACTCTTTGTCACGCCGGCCGTAGATGCAGAACGAGGAGAAACTTTTAGTATGCCGACGCAAAACTTTGAAATCAACCTCGTCATGAGCGAGGAGGGCGTGCCCGGCGGCCTGTCGGTCGGGGCGCGTCCCAAGAGCTACAACAAGTTTAAGGATATGTTTGACGCCGCCAAGGAGGTCCGAAAAATCGACGACCTGCGGGAGCTGCGCATCGCGCATTACGACGCCTTTTCGCCCTTTAATTACCAGCGCGAGGCGGTGCTTAGGATGCTGGGGCGGTTTCGCGGCAAGGGGATCTTCGGCGATCAGGTGGGCCTGGGGAAAACCGTCGAGGTGGGCATGGCCGTGGCCGAGTTTGCCGAGCGCGGCGCGATCCAAAGCGTCCTTTTGCTGTGCCCGGGGCGGCTGGTCTTTCAGTGGGAGCAGGAGATCCAAGAAAAGTTTGCCGCCCACTTTTCGGGCAAGGTCGTCGGCAGCCTTTCGGAGATCGCCCAAAACGAGCGGGCGGGGCGGGGCGAGGGCGCGGTCACCGTGTATATCATGTCCTTTCAGCACGTCATTCAGGACGTGTTGGGGCTAAAGACCCGCCTCAAAAGGGACGTTGACGCCCTAAACCGCGAGATCGCGGCCGAGCGGTTTTCTCTTGATAAATCGGACGGCTTTTCGGCCAAGCTGCGCCGCGCCGAACGCCTGTCCGCGCTGCACCGCCGATTCGGCGGCGAGGTGGACGGGACGGCGCTGGAGGTGTTGGATATGTACGCGCCCGAGGCGGCCGCGAGTATGCTCATCGTGGACGAGGCCGACGCGCTCCTGTCCCCCGACCCCAATAAGCGCCTCAACATCTACAGCATTGCCGCGCACCTGTCCAAGGCCGTGCCCTATAAGATCCTGCTGTCGGCGACGCCCATCCGGCGGCAGCTGGGCGACATCTACCTCCTCATGAACATCGTGCGCCCCCATCAATTTCGGGACAAAAACGACTTTATCCAAAACTACTGCTACGGCAACGCGCAGCTGTCCGACTTTACCGGCGAGCAGCTGCCCAAGCTAAAGGGGATCATCGACCAGCTGTTTACCCGCAACCGCCTCGCCGGAAAAAACGTGCAAAATTCCCTCCTGGCCATGTCGATCGAGGAGGCGCTCAAAATCAATTTTTCCAACTTTTCGGACGGCGGGATCCAAGAGGCGGCGCGCGACGCGGTGTTTGAGGGGCTATCGGCGGGCGAGTCCGGCCCGATCCGCGCGGAGATGCGGACGGCGTTTTTCAAAAATCAGTCTCTCGACCCCGACGCGCCAAATTATTGGGCGGCGTACGTCTACGGCGTGTTTTACGCATCCGACGACCGCAACCGCCCCTTCTCCGTCACGCCCGATAAGGACGCGGCGTTCTGCGCCGCCCTCCTCTCGAGGCTGGACGGCAAAACGGGCGCCGGGATTGACGCGCTGAGGTTTTCGCTGAGGAGCTATGTCATTCCCAAAAAGAGCGGCCACCTCATCAAGTACCGCGGCGACGCCGAGACGATGGACGACGTGGAGATGCAGCGCCAAAGCCGCCGCATGATGCGCGAGCTTGGCCGTATTCGCGAGGGCTACGAAAATTTTAAGCGGGACGACTACCTCTGCAAGGGCAAGTTTACCGAGTTTGACCTCCTCACAAACGGCCTGCTGGCGGGGAAAAAGGCGGTGGTTTTTTCGGAGACAAACGCCGTCCGCAACCTCTTTATCCGCATTGTGGGCGGGCGCGCGCTCAACGCCAAGCGCGACGCAAACAACGCCAATTATTTTAAATTCAAGTCGGACGACCCGGCGTACCGCGACGCGGTGTATTTCGCGGTGACCGGGCAGGAAAAGGGCGTCAATATGCAGTTTTGCGCCAACCTCATCATCGCCGACCTCCCGCACGACCCCAATTTGGTCGAGCAGATCGTCGGCCGCGTCTCCCGCATCAACCAGCGCGAGGAAATGAACATCTACGTCTTTGCCGAGGAGCATTCGCTGGAGCACTGTCTCTACAACTTTTATCACGACGTTTTGCACCTGTTTACCGATTGGGACGGCGACAACACCTTTATTATCGGCGGCGCGGTCGCGGCCTTTCTGGCCGAATTTCCCGCCGTCGGCGCGGCCCTGGAGCCCCGCCTCGCCCGCGAGACCACCGAGGACGGCGAACGCGCCGAGATCGGCTTTCCCCAGCTGGTGCGCTATCTCTACGACCGCTACCAGACCGGCTATATCTCCGGCGGCTTCGAGCAGTTTCCGCTCTGGCGGTCGCTGGTCGGCCACGTCAACAAGAGTATCCGCGCGTTTAAGGACTTGGTGGAGGGCTTTGGCGAGCAGTCCGGCGTCGAGCCCGGCGACTGGCAGGATATTTAATTGGGTCGTGTTTCCGCGAGATTATAAGAGGGCAACAGTATGAATTATGCGTATTTGGCGTGACAAAGAGTGAGGTTCAGACGGGCAACAGTTGTTTTGCCGCCGAAGGGAGTGTATATGGACATACATGACCGAGGTGGCGCGCCGAACCGACAATCGCTTGCGATTGCTAACTTTGCGTCAGCAAAGTTCAGAGAGGTTCGGCCAAGCGTAGCCCGTATCAACCCACTATCTGTCACGCCGTGAGCGGCAAGCCCGAAGCAAGAGAGCTGTCTACACGACCTAAAAAAAGGCTCGGAGGCGTCAAGACAGCTCTTTGTCTGTAAAAAAACCGCCGTTATGAGAGACATGACGGGCGAAGTGTGAAGGAGAATCGGACAATATCATGAAAGAGGCAAACATTTTCAAAACGACCATCGGCGGCAGAGAGGTGACCGTCGAAACAGGCAAATACGCCGAGCTTGCGGACGGCTCCTGCTTTATCCGCTGCGGCGATACGGTCGTCATGACCAACGTCACCATGTCGGCGGCGCCCCGCCCCGGCCTGGATTTTTTTCCGCTGTCGGTAGACTTTGAAGAAAAGCTGTACGCCATCGGCAAGATTCCGGGCAGCTTTAAGCGGAGAGAGGGACGCGCCAGCGACAAGGCGATCCTGACCTCCCGGCTGATCGACCGCCCCTTGCGGCCGCTGTTTCCCAAGGGAATGTTCAACGACGTGACGGTGGTTTCGACCGCGCTGTCCGTGGACACCAACATTCCGCCCGAGGTATTCGGGATGCTTGGCTCCAGCATTGCGCTGTCCATTTCGGACATTCCGTTTGACGGCCCGACGGGCTCGGTCATCGTGGGATACGCAGACGGCGAATATATCATCAATCCCGACAACGAGCAGCGCGAAAAGAGCACGCTCAACCTGACCGTCAGCGGCACGGCCGAGGCCATCATGATGGTGGAGGCGGGCGCGAACGAGGTGACCGAGGAGGTCATGCTCAACGGGATTTTGTTCGGCCACGAGGAAATCAAAAAGCAGATCGCCTTTATCAACGGGATCGTCGCCAAGGTCGGCAAAAAAAAGCGGGCGGTTGATTATTATACGGTGCCCGAGGAGATCGACAAGGCGGTACGCGCCTTTGCCGACAAAAAGCTGGACGCCGCCCTGGCCGAGACCGTCAGAGAGACGCGGCAGGACAAGCAGGACGCGCTCGACGCCGAGGCGCTGGCGCATTTTGCCGAGGTCTATCCCGACCGTCAGCGCGAGATCAAGGACACCCTGTACAACATGACCAAAGAAAAGGTGCGCTACAAAATCACCAACGAGGGCTTTCGTCCCGACGGGCGCAAGGTGACCGAGATTCGCGACATCTGGTCGGAGGTGGGCGTACTGCCCCGCGTGCACGGCAGCGCGGTCTTTACCCGCGGCCAGTCGCAGGCGATGACCACCTGTACCCTTGGCATGATGGCCGATATGCAAAAGCTGGAAAATTTGGACGAGGAATACAGCAAGCGCTATATGCACCACTACAATTTCCCCTCCTATTCGACGGGTGAGACCCGGCCGTCAAGGGGCCCCGGCCGCCGCGAGATCGGCCACGGCGCGCTGGCCGAACGCGCGTTGGAGCCGGTCATTCCCTCGGAGGAGGATTTCCCCTACGCCATCCGCACGGTCAGCGAAATTCTTAGCTCCAACGGCTCGACCTCGCAAGCCAGCGTGTGCGGCTCGACCCTGGCGTTGATGGACGCGGGCGTCCCGATCAAGGCGCCGGTCGCGGGCATCGCCATGGGCCTCATCAAGGACAAGCCCACCGGAAAGGTGGCGATTTTGTCGGATATCCAGGGCTTGGAGGACTTTCTCGGCGACATGGACTTTAAGGTCGCGGGGACCAAGGACGGCATTACGGCGATCCAAATGGACATCAAGATCAAGGGTATCGATAAGGATATTCTAAAGACGGCGCTGGAGCAGGCGCGTGTGGGGCGGCTGCACATTTTGGGCAAAATGCTGGAGACGCTGGACAAGCCCCGCGAAGACCTGTCGCCTTGGGCGCCCAAGATCATCGCTTTCTCGATCGATCCCGACAAGATCGGCGACGTCATCGGCAAGGGCGGCAAGGTGATCAACAAGATCATCGAGGATACCGGCGTCAAGATGGATATTGAGGATGACGGCATGGTCTATATCGCCACCAACGACGCGGAAATGGCGCAAAAAGCCAAGTCGATCGTCCTAAACATCGTCGAGGACGCGACGCCCGGCAAGGTCTACGAAGGGCCGGTCGTGCGCGTGATCGAGATCGGCGCGTTTGTCGAGCTTGCGCCCAATAAGGACGGCATGATCCACATCTCCAAGCTGTCCAACCAGCGCGTCGAAAAGGTGACCGACGTCGTCAGAGAGGGCGACCTGGTGCGGGTCGAGGTTCTCAAGGTGGACGAAAAAGGCCGCATCAACCTCAAACTTAAAGAAAAACTGTCATAGCCCCGTTCTATAGACAAATTTTTCATACTGAATCGGGTCTATCGCGAATATGATACTATTGTGCCGGACACAGGCTGTCGGCGCATACAATCATACGCGAGGTGTCCCTGTCATGAAGCTGAACGTCGAGGTCTTTCGAAAGGTTGTGGCAAATGCCGTCATTGTCCTTGTGGTCGCGGGCGTTTTTGGGTTGAGTCTCTCGGGCGTCGTCCCGGCCTCGGGCAGCGGCAACCGGCCGATCTACAAGGGCACAAGCGCCGACCGGGTCTCGCTGATGGTCAATGTCTATTGGGGGACCGAATACCTCGACGGTATGCTAAAAACTCTCGATAAGCACAACGTGACGACCACCTTTTTTGTGGGCGGCTCCTGGGTCAACGAAAACGAGGAAATGCTCAAACGGATCGCCGCCGCCGGGCACGAGATCGGCAATCACGGGTATTTCCACAAGGCGCACGACAAGCTCAACGCCCAGCGGAACCGCGACGAAATAACCGCCGCGCACAGCCTTGTCAGGGACATTTTAGGTATTGAGATGACCCTGTTTGCGCCGCCGTCGGGCGCGTTTAACCAGACGACGCTGGATGCGGCGTCGTCGCTTGGGTACACCACCGTCATGTGGACGCGCGATACCGTCGACTGGCGCGACCGCGACACCAAGCTCATCGTCAAACGCGCGACCAAAAATACGGCGGGCGGCGACCTTATTTTAATGCACCCGACGGCAAACACCGCCGAGGCGCTCGAGACGATCCTCGTCACGCTAAAAGAAAAAAATCTGACGGTTGCGCCGGTCAGCCGCGTCATATAGCAGTAAAGCAAGGCCGAACACCAAGGAGGTCCACCATGCAAGAAAAGGCGCTTAGCTATCCCGGAGGCTTGACGGCCGTCGTCGAATATATCCCCACGGTGCGGTCGGTCGCGGTCGGATTTTGGGTGGGGACGGGCAGCCGTCATGAGCAAAAGGCCAACAACGGCATCTCGCATTTTACCGAGCATATGCTGTTTAAGGGCACCGATACCATGGGGGCGCAGGACATCGCCAACGCGTTTGAAAATTACGGGGCGCACATCAACGCCTTTACCGGCAAGGAATACACCTGCTATTATTTTAAGTCGATCGACGAATATAAGGCGGACTGCTTTCGCCTCCTGTCCGAGATATTTTTCGATTCGGTATTCGATCCGGCCGAGCTCGACAGAGAGCGCAAGGTCATCATCGAGGAAATCAACATGGTCGAGGACGCGCCCGAGGATTTGTGCTCGGACGTCATAGCGGCCGCCGCGTACGGCGAGGCGGGGCTTGGCCGCACGATCCTAGGGTCGGTCAAAAATGTCAGCCGCTTTACGCGGGCGGACATCCTTTCCTATATGCGCGCCAATTATCTGCCGCAAAACACCGTCATTTCCTTTGCCGGAAACATCACAAGCGCAGAGGCGGACAAGCTGATCGGGCGGTTTGTCCTCCCCAAATTTCCTGCCGCGCCGACCCAAAAAAGCGGGACGGCGCAGTCCGAAAATCGGCGCAAATATCTGGCAAGGATCAAGGATTTCGAGCAGTCCAACATCGCGCTTTCCTGGCCGTCCGTCAAGTTTGCGGACGAAAAAATGCCGATACAAACGGTCATGAACGTGATCGTGGGCGGCGGCATGAGCTCGCGGCTGTTTCAAAGCGTGCGCGAGCGGCAGGGGCTTGCCTACAGCGTCTACAGCGCGCCCTCGGGCTATACCGACTGCGGCAATTTTAACATCCTGTTAAACATCACCCCCGCCAATACCCAAGAGACCCTGCTTTCGGTCAAGGCCGAGCTCGACAAGCTAAAGGCCGGGGGCATTACCGAGGCCGAGCTGACCCGGGCGCGGGTACAGCTAAAAGCCGCCCTCGTATTTTCGCAGGAGAGCGTCCAGGGACAGATGAATGCCCTCGGAAAATTTATGCTCAACACCGGCCGGATATACGACGTGGACGAGCGGATACAAGAGATCGACGGGGTCACCCTGTCCGCCGTCAACGGGCTGATCCGCGAGACCTTTGACTATCAAAAACTAAACGCCGCCTACGTCGGGAAAGAGACGGGCGTTGATATGCTCGGGCTGTTTGCGTGAGCGGATCGTTGGAAAAAAACGGCGGAGGAAATACAATGGACGCAAAAAATTTTGACAAGCTGGATAGGATATTCGAGATGCAGGCCGTTTTGGACGGCTATATCCGCGAAAAGCGGCAGCTGGACTTTCGGACGGACGAGTGGATTCAAAAACGCAGCCTGGCCATGCTGTCCGAAATCAGCGAGCTTTTGGCGGAGGTCAACTTCAAGTGGTGGAAAAACCCCAAGGACATCGACGTCCCGGCCGTCAAGGAGGAGTTGGTGGATATTCTGCATTTTTTGGTGGGGATGTGCTTGGATGTGGGGATGACCGCCGAGGAAATGTTTTCGATCTACTACGACAAAAACAAAGAGAATTTTGACCGACAGGACGGAAAATCGCTAAAAAAAGGCTACGAACTAAAACCGCAATGACGCTGCGCTTTGGCGCAAAAAATTTGCAAAAAGCGGCCAAATGGTTTGCCAATTTTTGTCACAAGTGATATACTTGATCCATCTAAACTTTTGAGGAGAAACAAGAGATGAAAAAAAACAGGTGGTTGCTTGCCGGACTGGCATTGTTGATGTGCGCGGCGTTTGTGTTTGCGGCGTGCGACGAAGCGCCGGAGGCGGAGTTGCTGGATCAAGCGGCGCTCAAAATTGACGCGGTTGCCGATAAAATTATGGCCGACCCCGATTTTCAGCTTAAAACAACGGGCGGCTCGGGAGAGGGCGCCGTGACCTTTAGCCGTACCGCCGGGACGGACGCGATCGCGACGGTATCGGGCGCGGGCTTGGTTTCGATAAAGGGCGTGGGCGACATCAAGGTCAAGGCCGCCAAGGCCGCCGACAAAACATATAACGCCGTCGAAAGCGACGAGATCACCATTAAGATTGTCGAAAGTCCGATACTGTTCAGGGAGGATTTTTCGACGGATAAATCGGATTTATTCGGTACGATGGTCGAGTATACGGGCACCCGCTATAATGCGACGGCAAAGACTATGTCGCTTCTCAAAGGCCTTGATACGCTGGTCGCCCCACATAATACGCAAGGCCCATTTACCCGTTTTGGCAAAGATGAGGACAAGAATTTTCCTTGGGAGCCGGACGGCATGATTGTTAAGATCGATGTTAAAATCGACAAGGCTTCGATGGCGGATAACGATGGCTTTCAATTTACGTTGTCGTTAAATGATTCGATAAAAAAAGACGGCGCATATGTCCATCTCACCGAGCGGAATATTTCTTTCCAAAGATACGGTGACGAGGTTAAAGTCGGCGCGCACGGCGGCGGCGCGGGCTTGGGTTCGTGCGGGGTTGCGACCTCCGCCGAGAACGCGGCGGCAATTGCCGACGGCTGGTATACCGCGGTGTTTAAACTGTATTTTGGCGAGGACGATATGCTCCTGCTGGATCTGTCCTTGCTCAACGCGGGCGGGACTGACGTCTTTAGCGAAAACGAGCAGAAAGTACAGGGCTTTCGTGCAGATGGGGCATTTGATCCGGAAACGACCGATATCGGCGGCCTGCGTGCTTTGTGGGTGGCATATATGAGCTGCGATTCGATCGAGGTTGACAATTTGATTATCGAAAAAGTGGAATAGTAAAATTCCAAAAAAATCACAAAAGATAACATAAAGCCCTGCCGGGTCAACCCGGCGGGGTTTTTTGTATAGACCTGTTCTTTTGTGCGAAAGTGCTTGAAACGGCTTGCAAAATACGGCGAAAAATCATATAATAGACCTGTTCGAATTCGGAACCTGTCTTGATGATTCGGAAAATGGCTTTTCGCGTCTTTTTGCGCCGCTCTGCGCTACTTCGCCCAGCTGTAGCGCTGCTACGGCGTCGTCGAAATCGCTCTATTGGCACAAAAATCCATCAAAAATCCTGTTTTCCTCATTCATCAAGACAGGTTTTAGGTCGTAAAAAACTGTTCGGCGCGGGGAAAATGCGCGCGCAAAAGCGAGGGAGCAAGATGGATTACACGGCGGAATTAGGTGCGTTTTGTTTGGCGGGCGAGCCGGTCATTGTCAGGCCGTACGGCGAGGGACATATCAACCAAACCTATTATGTCGAGACCGACGCGGGAAAAAAATATATTCTGCAAAGGATCAATACAAGGCTGTTTACCGACGTTTCGGCGTTGATGCGCAACATCGAGCTGGTGACCGGGCATATCGCGCAAAAAAATCGGCTGACGGGCGAGACGGGGCTGACGCTGGTGCGGACAAAGGACGGCGCGGCCTATCTGCAAGCCGATTCGGGCGCGTACCGGGTATACGATTTTATCGACAACGCGACGTCGCATCAGATCGTCGCGGCGCCCGCGCTCTTTTATGAGAGCGCCGTGGCCTTCGGCGATTTTCAAAATAAGCTGACCGATTTTGACGCCGCCCAATTGACCGAGGTGCTGCCGGACTTTCACAACACGGTCAAGCGGCTCTCCGATTTTGAGGCGTCCCGCAAGCGGGATGCGGTCGGCCGCGCAAGGGAGGTCGAAAAAGAGATCGATTTTGTCCTGCGCCGCCGCGATTACGCCGACAAGCTGGTCGGCTTGCTAACGGGCGGCGCGATTCCGCGGCGCGTCACCCACAACGATACCAAGCTCAACAACGTGATGATCAGCGACACGACGGGCAAGGCCGTTGCCGTGATCGACCTTGACACCGTTATGCCCGGGAGCTGCCTGTACGATTTTGGCGACAGTATTCGGTTTGGCTGCAACAGCGGCGCGGAGGACGAGCCGGATCTAAAACAGGTCAATTTCCGCATCGACCTGTTTGAGACCTATGCGGAGGGATACCTAAAGACGCTGACCACCCTGACAAACACCGAAAAACAAAATTTGGCGCTCTCGGCCATCGTCATGACCTACGAGTGCGGGATGCGCTTTTTGATGGATCATCTGGACGGCGACGTCTATTTTCGGATCAAGCGGCCGGGGCACAACCTCGACCGGGCGCGGACGCAGTTTAAGCTGATCGAGGATATGGAAAGCCGCCTAAATGCTATGCAAAAAATCGTCGCGGCGCAGTAAAGAGGGGGGAAGGGCTATGAACGTCGGGATCAATCTCTATTCGCTCCACACAAAAATTCAATCCGAGGCCGCGCTTATCGAGACGGCAAACAGGCTTAAGGAAATGGGGTATGCCTATCTCCAGTACTCCGGCGCGCCCTTCGAGACCGGGCGTCTGCGCCGCGTGATCGCCGAGACGGGGCTGCCCGTCGTCTTGACGCACGTGCCGATGACGCGCATACTGGAGGATACAAGGGCGCTGATTGCCGAGCACAGGGAGATCGGCTGTCAAAATATCGGCCTTGGCATGATGCCGCTGGCCTGTTTCGAGGACGAAACGCGGCTAAAAGAGACGATCGAACGGTTAGAACGGGCGGCGGAAACCATGGCGGCCGCCGACTGCCGGTTGTTTTATCATCATCACCATTTCGAGTTTGCCCGGCTTTTCGGCGGGACGACGGTGTTTGACTATATGCTGGCGCAGACAACGCACCTCAACTTTACGCCGGATACCTATTGGCTGCAATACGGCGGCGTCGATATTGCGCGCTATATCCAAAAATGCAAGGGGCGGGTCGAATGTATTCATCTAAAGGATTACGCCGTCACGCGGGACGAAAACGGGAGCTTTAAGCCGGTTTTTGCGCCGGTCGGAAGCGGAAATATCGATTTTCCGGCGTTGTTTGACGAGATGCGCAAGGCCGGCGTCAAGTATTATTTGGTCGAGCAGGACGACGCGTGCCAAAAGGCGGAGCCCTTTTCCGAGGTCGAAAAGAGCGTCCGCTACCTGAAACAATTTTGAATCGCGCGAAAGCCTATACGATTAAAAACAGAAAAAATCGGAGAAAAAAAAGCATGGAAAGGATACGGTACGGGATTATCGGGATGGGCAATCAGGGCAGGCATTACGCGGCATCGCTGTTTGAGGCGGGGCTGTGCGACGACGCGGCCTTGACGGCGATTTGCGACGTTGACGAAAAAAAGCTGGCCGCCGCGGGGGCGGCGCTCCCCAAGCAGGCGCCCGCCCGCTTTACCGATCATAAGGCGCTGATCGAGAGCGGGCTGGCGGACGCGGTCATCGTCGCCGTGCCGCATTACGGCCACCCCGCAATCAGCATAGACGCGTTAAACGCGGGCATCCACGTCATCTGCGAAAAACCGGCGGGCGTGTACGCAAAGGCCGTGCGCGAAATGAACGAGGCGGCCGAAAGGTCGGGCGCGGGCTTTACCATGATGTTCAACCAGCGGACAAACTGCCTGTACCGCCGGATGCGCGAGATTATCCGGGACGGCGGGATCGGCGAGCTGCAGCGCGTGACCTGGATCATTACCGACTGGTACCGCAATCAGTTTTATTATGATTCGAGCTCGTGGCGCGCCACCTGGGCGGGCGAGGGCGGCGGCGTCCTCATCAACCAGTGCCCGCACCAGCTCGATCTCTTGCAGTGGGTGGTGGGGGAGCAGCCCGCCTCCGTGCGCGGCTTTTGCGGCTACGGGCGGTGGCATCGCATCGAGACCGAGGACGAGGTGACCGCGTACCTGACCTATAAAAACGGCGCGACGGGCGTCTTTGTGACCACCACCGGCGAATCGCCCGGCACAAACCGCTTTGAGGTTTCGGGGACGCGGGGCAGGCTTGTCTGCGAAAACGGCGTCCTGCAATATGACAAAAACCGGGAGGACAGCCTGGCCTTTTCGGCCGCCGCGACTACGATGTTCGCCCGACCCGGCTGTGACCGGATCCCGGTCGAAACCGACGGAAAAAACCCGCAGCACGCGGGCATTATCAACAATTTTACCGCCTATCTCCTAAAGAGAGAGCCGTTGTTTGTGGACGGCAGGGAGGGGATTCGGGGCGTCGAGCTGATGAACGCGATCGAGCTTTCGGGGTGGCTCAAGGGCGAGGAGATCGCGCTGCCGGCGGATGAGGACCGCTATTTGGCCGAGCTGGATCGGCACAACCTGACGTCCCGCCTGCGCGAGACAAAATGCGAGGCGGTGGCGGATATGTCCGCGACCTTCGGCAGCGCAAAAAAATAGAAGTTCTAAGGAGAAAGGCCGTGCTCGAAATAACAAACCTGACAAAATCCTATGCAAAATCGGATAAAAAAGCGGTGGACGATTTGACGCTTCGTCTCAACCGCGGGGAGATTTTTGGGTTTTTGGGGCCCAACGGGGCGGGAAAAACCACCACGATCAAGATGATCATGGGGATTTTGACGCCGGACGGCGGCCGGATCACGATCAACGGGATCGACGCCGGGCAAGAATCCATGCGCGCAAAAAAAATGCTTGGCTATGTGTCGGACAGCCATATCATCTACGATAAGCTGTCGGGGCGCGAATATGTCGATTTTTTGGCCGATATTTACGGCGTGGACGCGGTGACCCGCCGCATACGCTGTGACGCGCTGCTGGAGAGATTTCATCTAAAAGAGGCGTTCAACGACCGCATCAACACCTATTCGCACGGCATGAAGCAAAAGATCAGCGTCATCGGCGCGTTGATTCACGAGCCGGAGCTGTGGGTGCTGGACGAGCCGATGACCGGGCTGGACCCGCAGTCGTCCTTTGAGCTAAAGGAGCTGATGCGCGCGCACTGCGCCGCCGGGAAAACCGTGTTCTTTTCGACGCACGTCCTGGAGGTGGCCGAAAAGCTGTGCGACAGGGTGGGGATCATCGTCAACGGGCGGCTGGTGCTTGTCGGCACCATGGCCGAAATAAAAGCCGCATCCAACGATAAGTCGCTGGAGGAGGTCTTTATGTCGGTCGCGGGCGGCAATCGGGATTGGCTCAACGCCAACGGATAGGGCGGCGCAACAAGCCGACGGCAGACACACGGGAGCACGGTATGGGACAATTTATAACGGTCTTTAAATTATTGGTCAAAAATATGTTTAAGCGCGGCGGCGCGCGGCGCTCTCGGGTCATTTGGATCGCCTATGCCGTCATCGGCGTGTGCGCGGGCACGATGGTATTCGGCCTGTGCATGGCTGTGTACGCGCTGGCGCCCGTTTTTGCCAATCTCGACCTCCTCCCGGAGCTTTTTACGCTGGTCATGGGGGCGGCCTGCGTCACGGTCATTCTGTTTGGGCTGGCGCCCATGATGAGTTACCTCTATTTCTCGAAGGACACCGAATTTTTTCTCCCGCTGCCCGTTCGTTCGTCCACGGTGTACCTCGCGAAATTTCTGTTTATCTACCTCACCGAGGTCGCGGTGGTCGCCGCCTTTCTGCTGCCCGTGGGGATCACGCTGGGCGCGACGCTCGGCCTAAACGCCCTGTATTATGCCGTCATGCTGTTTTCGGTCATTTTTGTCCCGGCGGTCCCGATGCTGCTGGTGGCGCTCTTGGCCATTCCGCTGATGTATGTCGTCAGCTTTTTCAAAAATCGGGGCGCGTTGACCTCGGTCGTCTTGGTGCTCCTGTTTGGCAGCGTGTTCGGGCTGTACTATTTTATGCTCGCGCGGATCAACCTTTCTACGGGCGGCGAGGAGGCCGACCCGATCGAGTTGATCGAGGGGATGCGGCGGGCGCTGGTCGGCGTTTGCAACCTTTTGCCGCCCCTTTACGCGATCGCCCGGTTCGCGCTGATGTCCGACGTGTTTGTCACACTGCCCTTGTCCGTGCCCGCCGCCATGGGGGCGAATGTCGCGCTGTTTATCGCCTGCGTCCTCCTGCTGTTGTCGCTGACCGTCTGTATCTCCGCCGCGATGTACCGAAAGAGCGCCGCCCGTATGCTGGAGGGCAGTCGAAAAAGGAGCGCCTTAAAGGACTATGCGGTCAAGTCGGGCACCGCGCTGTCCGCCCTCTTTAAAAAGGAGTGGAAGGAGCTGTTCCGTACGCCGGCCTACGCTTTTCAATCGCTGTCCGGCACGGTGCTTTCGCCCATTTGGGTTCTGTTTATTTCGTTTTCGCTCCAAACGACCGTGGGCACGGCGGAGTCTGTGCTCGGCTCGGCGAATTTTAGGTGGTTTTTGCTGGTCGGTTTTATCTGTATGGTCGCCGTGAGCATGAATATGGGCGCGGCAACGACCTATTCGCGCGAGGGCAAGATGTTCTATTACGCCAAAATGCTGCCGGTCGATTATATCACGCAGGTCAACGCCAAGCTCAGACTGTACGTTCTGATTTCGACGGCAACGATCGTGATCGATCTCATCATTTTAGCCGTGCTGATGTTCGATTGGCTCAACCTCTTGTGCGCGGCGCTGTTCTTGTTGCTGTATAACTACGGGTTCAACTGCTTTTGCCTGCTGCTGGATCTAAGCCGCCCCAAGCTCACCTGGACGACGCCCAACGAAGCAATCAAAAACAACGGCAACTCGATGCTGACCACCTTTCTCAATATGGGCATCTCCGTCATTCTGGTCGGGCTCCCCCTCCTTGCGGTCGCCCTTGTCCCCGTCCTCTGGCTGGGTCTCCTGTTGAGCTGGGGCTTTCTCATCGCCGCCGGCGCCGCCGCCGCCGTCGTCTTCCATACGCTCCTATTCAAAAAAGCCCCCGAACTCTACCGCCGTATTCTGGGTAGTGTTTCCACGAGATAATAATCGGCGGGTTATTGATCTTTTTGCGTCTGTTATCACGAATTTTCTTGAACGTAGCGCTGCTACGTCCTGCGAAAAATCGTTTCAACAGACACAAAAATCTCTAAAAACCTGCTCGATTACACTCGTGTCAACACTACCTACTTTAACAGCAAAACCTTTATTACAAAAACGACGTTTTTTGTAAAAAAGTTCCGTATCCCTCGATAAAATGCAAGTGAAACGGCATGTTATCGATAGCGTCAGCGCGGTAGCGCTTTTATAAACTTTCGGCAATCTTTTGCAGAAAGGAAATGCTGTCGAGTTTGACGGCCTTGACGGTATCGGAGACGAACAGTCCGGCGAGGTCGCCGGTCATAAAGCCGCGTTCGATGGTCGAGATCGTCGCGTCCTCCAGTCTTTGGGCAAAGGCGGTGAGCGCGGC
>JAIRRW010000051.1 GCA_031255775.1 Clostridiales bacterium | reverse complement strand
ATTTGTTGTATCCGAATTATGGACGGGAAATTTTAGCTTTATACATCAAAAATAAAAAAAGTTTTTCGCGAATCCCGCACGCCCCCTCCCAAGTGAGGGGCGGTCAGATTGCGTGTCAGGCGGGCAACAGGCAGTTAGGGGGCGAGGGCGCGTATTTCTAATACGTAACCCGCCGCCCGAGTTCATTTTCGTGGAGATCACGGGTGGTTTCACCGACCCGGTTAGAATGATCCCTTAATAAGCGGACTCCCGATAATTACCCGCCCGCCGTTACTGAGCGCGATCATCACGTTGACCCGGCCAATCGACAACGACTCGCTCTTATGGATGCGCGGCGTGTAGGCGTATAGAATCTCGATGTCCCCGACGGTTTCGCGCGCGACGACCGCGGCCTTCATCGCGGCCAGGAGGGCGGCGGCGTCCTCCCGCTCCCCGGGCATATCGATCCGCTCGTACCCGCCGCGCGGGCAAAACAGCGGCGGCGTCCGGTGGACGGTCATATTGTCCCGCCGATCGAACGTCGCGTAAACGCCGTCGCCGCAATAGGCCAAAAGGCCGTTGTCGGACAGCCGATAGCCGACCAGCAGCAGAATGACGGCGACAAACAGTAAAAATCTTTTCCCGACGACTTGCGGCATGAGGTTTTGCGCTCCGAACTATAGTTAGACCTGTTAATAAAAAAACCCGTAGCGGTTGTGCCACGGGTTATTGACCGATTTTGCTTGGTTTATACAGGTTATTGGACGGAGGGGAGCTTAAACGTGTAATTTTGCATACGGACGGTCAGCGCCGCGGAGACCCGCGCGGCGGGGGCGGGATCGGCCTCGCCATCCTCCGGCGCGCCGCCGCCCGGCGTCATGGTGAAACCCAGCCGGTAAAAGCGGCCGGAATGAAATTCGACCGTGATGTCCGAAAACTCACTGCCCGCGGGGTACAGGGCTTGGAGCCCGGCCGCCGCGACAAAGGCCGCCAGGCTGTCCGCCCTGACCCGGTATTTATCCTCGGTAAATTCGAGATATTCGTAGCAATCCCTAAGGCTTTCGGCCAGGGCGGTATACAGGGGAATCCGCGTCGTTTTTTCAAACTCGTTTGCGTCCGAACGCTTGCGCTCGTACCGGCCGCCCTCGCTCGACCTGTCGTACTTAAAGTACAGCGCGTTCTCCCGCGAAAAATACAGGCGGCTGCCGCCCGGCCTTTCCAGCATATACCGGGTGCCGTCCACGTAGAGCGTGACCTCCTCCGCCGCTTGGGTATCCGGATTGATCAGCCTTTCGCCCAGCTGAAACAGGGGGCCGTTTAATCGCTTGAGCCCGGTGACGGCGGCCGTCACAAAGCTCTTGTATTCGTCCTCGGTCAGCTCGCGCTGCGCCTCGTCCGCGAGGGGCTCCGGCTGGGTTTTAAAGACGCCCTCCTCGGCAAAAAAGGAGGCCAGCGACACCGAAATGACGACGATGAGGGCGATGCTCAAACAGGCGACGACAAAAATCGCCAGCCGTTTGGCAAAAATATGCATATTTTGTTCCTTGAAAAATTTCATGCTTCCTTGATCCGTCCGCGCGCCCTTAATTCCTTACTTATTATATCGAGCTATGCCGCGTTTTAGCGGTGCATATTTTTCAGCTCGGTGGACAGGTGAATGAGGCCGTGGCTGGTCCGCTTGAAAAACATCAGGCGGTCGTCGTACTCGTAGACCAGCATATTGGGGTCCATGCGCGTTTTGAAGATGCGCGGGTGCCCGGTCGGCTCGTCCCTTGCGGTCAGCGAGGGCGGGGCGGTCTGCGGCGGCGTCGGCGGCGCGGGCTCTAACGGGCCGTATTTGCCGTTATAACCGTCCAGCTGCGCGTCCTGCGGCGGCGGCGTTTGGCCGTAGGCCGACTGTTGGGGATAGCCTTGTTGCGGCATGGGCTGCCCGTAGAGATTGAGCTGTCCCTGCGGCGGCGGCGGCGCGGCCTGCGGATACCCCTGCGGGGGATAATCCTGCGCCGGATATCCCTGTCCCTGCGGGGGCGTGCCGTACGCGGCGGCCTGCGGGGGCGGGGGCGCGTAATAGTGCGTGTTTCGGTCCTGCGGCGCTTGATCCGGCGCGGCGTAGGCCGCCGGATACTGCGCGTAATAGGCCGCATCCGCCTCGCCTTGGCCGTAGGCGCCGCCGTTGTGGGAGGCGGGGCGGGGGCGCATCGCGGCGTCGTCCCTGCGGCGCGCCTTGGATACATACCCGGCCGCCCCGCCGCCGGCGTGCGTCCTTTTGGAGGCCCGCATATCCCGCTTGCGCATGACCTGAAGGACGGCCAGCGCCACCGAAAAGATGACGGTCAGTCCCAGTCCGAACAGATAGATCAGCGTGACGTCGTTTAGGTTTGTGCCGGTGGCCAGGCAGACGATGAGAAAAATGAAGGAGAACACGGCGGGAATCCACAGTCCCAGCGCGGTCAGCAAAAAGTAGACCAGCTTGGCCAGGCCTTCGATGATAAAAACAATAAAGGATATGATTGCTTTTAAGATCATGGTGCTTTTTTGCTTCCTTTTTCGTTGGTGATCGGGGTTTTCTCACTGAGGCGGCAAGACAAACGCGGTCACCCCAAGCCGGTCCGCCCCCCCATATAGGGGACAAGCGCTTCGGGCAGGGTGACGGCGCCGTCGGCGTTTTGACAGTTTTCTAAAATGGCCGCAAAGGTTCGGCCGACCGCGAGGCCGCTGCCGTTGAGGGTGTGGACGAGCCCGCTTTTTCCCTCCGGCGTCTTATATTTGACGCTCATGCGGCGGGCTTGAAAGTCCTTGTAGTTGGAGCAGGACGAAATTTCGACGTAGCGGCCATAGCTGGGCATCCACACCTCGATGTCGTAGGTCTTGGCCGAGCCGAACCCGAGGTCGCCCGTGCAGAGCGACACCACGCGGTACGGAAGACCCAGCCGTTTCAAAATCTCCTCCGCGTCGGCGGTGAGGGTCTCAAGCGCCGCGTCGGAAGCCTCCGGCAGGGTGAACTTGACGAGCTCGACCTTGTTGAACTGGTGCAGGCGGATCAGCCCGCGCGTATCCCGCCCCGCGCTGCCCGCCTCCGCCCGAAAGCAGGCGGTATACGCGCAATAGCTTTGCGGGAGGTCGGCGCTTTTGAGCGTTTCGCCGCGCAGCATATTGGTGACGGGCACCTCGGCGGTGGGGATCAAAAAGCCCCCGTCCCCGGTCAATTTGAAGGCATCCTCCTCAAATTTGGGGAGCTGCCCCGTCCCCGTCATGGTCTCGCGCGTCACGACGTAGGGCGGCATGATCTCGGTATAGCCCCGTTTTGTATGGGTATCCAGCATAAAGGTATAGAGCGCGCGCTCCAGCCTCGCGCCGTCGCCCTTGTACAGCGCATAGCGGGCGCCGGAGAGCTTGGCGGCCAGCGCCGTGTCAAACAGCCCCAGCTTTTCGCCCGTTTCCCAGTGCGGCGCGGGCGTAAACGCGAACGAGGGCGGCGTCCCGACCCGGCGAACCTCCCGGTTGTCGGCATCGGTTTTTCCTATGGGGACGGTTTTGTCGGGAATGTTGGGGAGGGACAGGAGGGTCTCTTTTAATTCGGACTCGACCGCGTTTAGGGCCTCGTCAAGCGCCTTTATGGCCTCGCCGACCTCCTTGGTGTCCAAAATCAGCGCGGACGCGTCCCCGCCCAAACGCTTGAGCTTGGCGACCTCCTCCGAATTTTTATTGCGCCGCGCCTTTAACGCTTCGACGTCCTTGATGATGTCGCGGCGGGATCGATCCAGCTCGAGCGCGCGCGAAATGTCGTAGCTGCCGCTGCGGCTCTCCAGGGCGCGGCGGGCTTCCTCCTCGTGTTCGGCGATCCATTTGATGTCCAGCATGAAAGCGCTCTCCCAAAATTTTCCGGCCGGGTGTCAGCCTAGTAGCAAGGTTTACACAAGTGTAAACCCTGCCCAACCCAAGTATACCAAACATTCCCTTTAAATGCAATAATTTTTCTGCACACATCCCTTGCCCGGACATATTATGACAGTAGGTATATATCCTTATTCCCCGGGTCACGAAAGAGAACCGTACAAAAGAGGCGCTCCGTTTTTTTCGGGGGCAACATTTTGACGGCAGGACGCGGCCGAGTGGCCATAGGCCGGGTTTTTGCCGGTATCGCCAGTATTAGAAGGAGGAAGACTATGTTTAATTCCGGTTGTGGCTGCGGCTGCGGCGGGGGATTTGGCGGGAACGATTGTTTCTTGATCCTCATGCTGCTCTGCTGCTGCGGCGGCGGCAAGAACGATTGCTGCTGCGAGAGAAAGAGCTGCGGATGCGATTGCTGCGATCTCATCGTTTGGCTGATGTTACTCAACTGCTGCTGCGGCGGTCGTAACGATTGCTGCTGCAAATAAGACCCCTACATACGCTTGCTAGCTTGGCTTGCTTGAAAGGTCTTATTGCGAAAGCCCGTCGGCAAATCGACGGGCTTTTCGCGTTTTGTCTACTCTTTTTGTTCGGTTTCGGCGGGCTCGTCCGGCGCATTGTCCGTCGGCGCGTCCTCGTGTGCGTCCGTCGGCGTTTCGGGCTCGGACGGCGGCGGCGCGTCGGTGTCGGCGGGTTCGGTTTCGGGGCCGTCCGTATCGGCGGGCTCCGCCCCCTCCTCCTTGGGCACGACGGCGACGCAGACGACGCTGCCCTCGCCCTTGAGGCGCATGACGATGACGCCCTTGGTCGCGCGGGAAATCTTGGGGATCCCGGCGGCGACCGTGCGGATGATGATGCCGTTGTCGGCGATCATCATGACGTCCGAATCGGGATCGATCAGCTTTAGGTTGACCAGCTCGCCGGTCTGCTCGGTGAAGCGTCCGGCTAAGATCCCCTTGCCCGCGCGGGATTGCAGCCGGTAATCGTCAATACTGCTCCGCTTGCCGTAGCCGTGCTTGGAAACGGTGAGAACCTCCTGCTCGGCGCCCGGCCGAATGACGGCCATGTCCACCACAAAGTCGAGGTCGCTTAGGCTGATGGACCTGACGCCCATCGACCCTCTGCCGGTAGGGCGGACGTTTTGCGTCGCGAACCGGATACATTTGCCGGAGGAGGCGGCCAATAAGATTTCGTCCTCGGGGTCCACCAGCTGGACGGATATGAGCTCGTCGCCCTCGTTGAGCGTGATGGCGATCTTGCCGACCTTGCGAATGGATTCGAACTCGGAAAACGGCGTCTTTTTGACCAGTCCGCCGCGCGTGGCCATCATGAGACAGCCGCCGGGGACCTCGCCCTCCTTGACCGGAATGACGGCGCTGACCTTTTCGCCGGGGCTGAGCTGCAAGAGATTGACGATGGCTCGGCCGCGGGCGGTGCGCTCGGCCTCGGGCACCTCGTACGCCTTGATCGAATAGACGCGGCCAAAGCCGGTAAAAAACAGCAGGTCGTCGTGCGTGGAGGTGACAAACATATTTTCGACAAAGTCCTCTTCCTTGGGCTTGTGCGCGGTGATGCCCATGCCGCCGCGGCGCTGGGCGTGGTATTCGGCGACGGGCAGGCGTTTGAGGTAGCCGAAATGCGTCATCGAAATGACGACGTCCTCCTTGTCGATGAGGTCGCCGATGTCGATCTCGTCATAGTCGACGGCAAGCTCGGTCTTTCGGGGCGAACCGTATTTGTCGCGGATCTCGACGATCTCGGCCTTGACAATGTCGGTGACGCGGGAGGGCGTGGCCAAAATGTCGGTGAGGTCGGCGATCTTGGCGGTCAAGGCCTCCAGCTCTTCCTTTAGGGATTCGACCTCTAAGCTGGTCAGGCGCTGGAGCCGCATCTCTAAAATGGCGTTGGCCTGCTTGTCGGACAAGAGAAACTCGGCCATCAAATTTTCGGCCGCCTCGAATTTATCGCGGCTGGCCTTGATGATCGCGATGACGCGGTCGATATTGGACAGCGCGATGACCAGGCCGTCCACGATATGGCGGCGCTCCTCGGCCTTTCTTAGGTCGTACTGCGTCCGGCGGGTGATGACCTCTTTTTGGTGCTCGAGGTAGTAAAACAGCATTTCCTTGAGGTTGAGGATTTTGGGCTCGCTGTTGACCAGCGCCAAAAAGATGATGCCCCCCGAGGTCTGGAGGTCGGTGTGCTTGTACAGGGTGTTTAAAACGACGTTGGCCTGCGCGTCGCGCTTGATCTCGATGACCACGCGCAGTCCCTCGCGGTCGGACTCCTCGCGAATATCGGAGATGCCCTCGATGCGCTTGTCCTTGACCATGTCGGCGATCTTTTTGATGAGCTCGGCCTTGTTGACCTGGTAGGGAAGCTCGGTGACGACGATGCGCTGGCGGGTGCCCGCGCCCCGCGCGGAATATTCCTCGATCTCGGCGCGGGCGCGAATGACCACGCTGCCCCGGCCGGTCATGTAGGCTCTGTGCACGCCCATGCGCCCCATAATGAGGCCGCCCGTCGGAAAATCGGGCGCGGGCACGTATTCGATCAGCTCCTCCACCGAAATATCGGGGTTGTCGATCAGCGCGACCACGCCGTCGATGACCTCGGTCAGGTTGTGCGGCGGAATGTTGGTCGCCATGCCGACGGCGATCCCGTCGCTGCCGTTGACCAAGAGGTTGGGGAAGCGCGACGGGAGAACCGTGGGCTGCTCCAACGAATCGTCAAAGTTGGGGTACCAGTCGACCGTCTCCTTATCGATGTCCCGAAGCATTTCGGCGGCGATCTTGGACAGACGCGCCTCGGTATACCGCTGGGCGGCGGGCGGGTCGCCGTCCACCGAACCGAAGTTGCCGTGGCCGTCCACCAGCGGGCAGCGAATTGAGAAATCCTGCGCCAGACGCACCAGCGCCATATAGATCGCGCCGTCGCCGTGCGGGTGATACTTGCCCAAAACGTCGCCCACGATACGCGCGCACTTGCGGTGCGGCTTGTCGCCGGTCAGACCCAGCTCGCTCATCGAATACAGGATGCGCCGATGCACCGGCTTTAGGCCGTCCCGCACGTCGGGAATGGCGCGGGAGACGTTGACGGCCATCGCGTAGGAGATGAAGGATTTTTTCATCTCGTCGTTGACCTGTACCTTTAGGATCTTTGTGTTGTCGATCCGCTCTTCGGGTTTATCTGCCATAATACGATCCTTTTTTACGCGTGTAGAATATTTTTCGCGGCCGCCCCACTCCGTCAAAATGCCGCGTTTTGGCGACGGCGTGGCAAAGAGTGAGGTTCAGACGGGCAACAGTTGTTTTGCCGCCGAAAGGCGTGTATACGGACATACATAACTGAGGCGGCAAAACAAACGTAGCCCGTATCAACCCACTATCTGTCACGCCGTTATATGTCGAGGTCCTTGACCAGAGTAGCATTTTCCTCAATAAACTTGCGCCTCAGCTCCGGCACCTCGCCCATTAGGACGGTAAAGATTTCGTCGGCCTCGGCCGCGTCCTCCATATTGACCTGCAAGAGCGTGCGGTTTTCGGGGTTCATGGTGGTCACCCACAGCTGCTCGGCGTTCATCTCGCCAAGGCCCTTATAGCGCTGGACGTCATAGCCCTTGCCGAACCGTTCGGTAATGTCCCTGAGCTCGGGCTCGGTAAAGCAGTATTCGACCTGCTTGCCCTTTTCGACCTTGTAGAGGGGGGGCTGGGCGATATAGACGTGTCCCCGCTCGATCAGGGGGCGCATAAATCGGAAAAAGAAGGTCAACAGGAGGATCCGGATATGACTGCCGTCCACGTCGGCGTCGGTCATACAGATGATCTTGTCGTAGCGCAGCTTATTTTCGTCAAATTCGTCGCCGATGCCGCAGCCGAAGGCGGTGATCATCGCGCGAATCTCGGCATTTTCTAAAATGCGGTTGATCCGCGCCTTTTCGACGTTTAATATCTTGCCCCTAAGCGGCAAAATGGCCTGAAAGCGGCGGTCGCGCCCCTGCTTGGCGGTGCCGCCCGCGCTGTCGCCCTCGACGATATAGATCTCGCATTTTCCGGCGTCCTTGTCGGTGCAGTCCGCCAGCTTGCCGGGGAGCGTGGTGGACTCTAAAATGCCCTTGCGGCGGGTCTGCTCGCGGGCGGCGCGGGCGGCGTCGCGGGCGCGCTGGGCGGTGACGCATTTTAGGACGAGGTTTTTGGCCTCCTTGGGATTTTCCTCCAAAAAGGTGCCCAGCCCCTCGGCCAGCGTCCGCTCGACGATGCCGCGCATTTCGGAGTTGCCCAGCTTGGTCTTGGTCTGCCCCTCAAACTGCGGCTCCTCCAGCTTGACGCTGACAATGGCGACCAGCCCCTCCCGAACGTCCTCGCCGGACAGCTTAAAGTCGTCCTTTATCATGTTTTCTTTGTGGGCGTAATCGTTGAGAATACGGGTCAGCGCGTTTTTAAAGCCGATGAGGTGCGTGCCGCCCTCCTCGGTGTTGATGTTGTTGGCGTAGGCGTACAAAAGCTCGTTGTAGCTGTCGTTGTACTGCATGGCGATCTCGACGCTGCTGGTATCCCAAGCCTTTTCGATATAGAGCGCACGCTCAAACATCGTCTCTCTGGCGCGGTTGAGATAGTCGACATAATCCAAAATGCCGCCCTCGTAACAAAAGGCGTCGCTCTTTTCGCGCTCCGGCCGGTTGTCGGCCAGCGAGATCTTGATGCCCTTGTTGAGGTAGGCGACCTCACGGAGGCGCGTGCGAATGGTATCGTACGAAAATTCCAGCGTCTCGAATATCTCCGAATCGGGATAAAACGTGACCTTTGTCCCGGTCTTGTCGGTGTCGCCCGCCTCGGCAAGCGGCCGCATGGGCACGCCGCGGTTGTAGGTTTGGCGATGGATCTTGCCGTTTTTATAGACCTCGAGCTCCAGCCATTCGGACAGCGCGTTGACGCAGGACAGCCCCACGCCGTGCAGCCCGCCCGACACCTTGTACCCGCCGCCGCCAAACTTGCCGCCCGCGTGCAGCTTGGTCAGGACGACCTCGGCCGCCGAAACGCCCTCCTTGGGGTGAATGTCGATGGGGATGCCGCGCCCGTTGTCGGTGACCGAAACCGCGCCCTCGCGCGTGATCTCGACGATGACCGTATCGCAATAACCCGCCAGCGCCTCGTCCACGCTGTTGTCCACGATCTCGACGACCAGATGATGCAGGCCGCGCTCGTCGGTGGAACCGATATACATACTCGGCCGCTTTCGGACGGGCTCTAAGCCCTCCAAAACCTGTATTTCGTTTGAATCGTATTCGTGCGTCACCTTATTGGGCATAAATACCTTATCTCCTATTGCTTTGACAATACCCGCCGCGAACCTACTATTTTATAGAACAGGCCTATTATAACATATCCTGCTAAAAAAGCCAAGCGTTTTTGCTGGCTTTGGCCAATTTTGAGCATCCCGCACGGCCTATTTGGCGTTTAACACGCGTAAATCCGTCCGTATGTACATTTAAGGCTAAAAACATGATTCCGCTTTTTCGGGCGGATATGACGCCAAAAACCGTTTAGGCAAGTAGGGCGGCATTCTTGTGCGGGAGCGGTCGGATTGTGTGTCAGCCGGGCAACAGGCGGGAGGGCGGCGAAGGGCGCGTATTTCTAATACCTAACCGAGCCGCCCTCCCGCACGCAGCCCGGATCACGCATGATATGGCCGCTCCCCTCGGTTGACAAATTGTCTTCGATATGCTACAATTACCTCTGTTACCTATTTTATACCTATTCTATACCTATTCTGTTTGGAGGAGTGAAAATGAGTATGAAGAGAGCTTTGAGCGGCTTGGCCGCCTGTGTGCTGGGGTTGCTGTCCCTGTTCTCATTCTTTATGATGTGGACCGGTAAGGAT
>JAIRRW010000142.1 GCA_031255775.1 Clostridiales bacterium | reverse complement strand
ATCGCCTGTCTGACCCGCTCGACGGTTTTCGGCTGAACAATATCCTTGTGATTGATGACGTTGGATACCGTCCCCACCGAAACGCGCGCGCGCCTTGCCACCTCTTTTCTCGTCACCATGCCTTATGACCGCTCCCCTCTTTTCTCGTCACCATGCCTTATGACCGCCCCCCTAGTTTGCGCAGATTTATGGCAATATATTGCATTTTACCCGAATTTGCGCATATTGACGCGGGTCAATTTTTGTTCCGGGCACGCCGATCTATCATAAACAAGCCGACTACCCCCTGTAAAACATACAATTGACGCGGGTCAATTTTATTATAACACACTTTTTCGATTTGTCAAGACTTATTTTAAAAATTCATATTTCGCCTATTCGAGATAGCTTTTTACGGCTTGGCGGAGCTCTTTGATGTCGGCCTTGGGTTGGCGGTTTGCGGTGAATAGGCCGTTGATCTCCTGCTGCACGTCGGTAAACTGCGTATAGCAAAAGCCCGCGCCGCTCCCGATCGCGCCGACCGCCGTGATCATGCCGCGCACCCGCTCGACAAGCTCGGCGGCGTTGTCGACGCCCCTGCCGTATCCCCAGCCCTTGTCCGTCTCGGCGTTGAAGGCCGCCCCGCCGAACTCGCTGATCATCACGGGCTCGCCCCGATAGCCGTAGCCCTTTGCGAACGGCTTTTTCTGTCCGTTTTTGGGGTGTCCCTTTTCCAGTGTCTCGGGGTCCTTATAATAGTCGTACAGCTCGTCGGCTTTTTGGGTATAGTGATGAATGGTCACGATGTCGGAGGTCGTGTGCTCCCAGCCGTCGTTGGAAACGACGGGGCGCGTCCCGTCCAGCGCCTTGGCGACATAGTACGCCGCGTTTGCCAGGCTTTGCTGGCGCTCGTTTGTCTCGATCATCCTGACGCCCCAGCTCTCGTTGAAAGGGACCCAGCAGACGACCGAGGGATGATTGGCGTTTTGCCGGACGATTTTTTGCCATTGCTCGATAAAACGCGCCGAGGATCGCTCCGAAAAGCGAAACATCGACGGCATTTCGCACCAGACAAAAAAGCCCAGAATGTCGGCGTAATACAAAAACCGTTCGTCCTCGATTTTTTGGTGCTTGCGCGCGCCGTTGAAGCCCGCGCTCTTCATGAGCTCGATATCCTTTTGCAGGGCCGCCTCGTCGGGCGGCGTCAGGTGTCCGTCCTCCCAATGGCCCTGATCCAGCAAAAGCGCCTGAACGACCGGGGCGCGGTTTAGGACGACCTTGTCGCCCTGCACGCCGATCTCCCGCATCCCGAAATAGCTCGCGACGCCGTCGCAGGGCACGCCCCTATGGGACAGCGTGATCTCCACGTCGTACAGGCAGGGTCGGGCAGGGCTCCAGTACGCCGTATGCTCGTCGACCGCCGCCGACCCGATGTCGACCCGCACATAATTTTCGTATTCGTTTAGCGAGCAGCTTGTTGTTTTGACCAAACGGCCGCCAAACTCGATTTTGATTTCCGCCGAAAGCTCGTCCGAGGGCGCGGCGGGGCTCAAATAGAACCCGACCGAATCGTCCTTGAGCGAGGGCGTCATTCGGAGCGATTCTAAATGATAGGTGTCCAGATATTCCATCCAGACGCTTTTATATATCCCCGTCGTCTGGACGTACCAGCAGGCATACACGCCGTCCTGCCAGCGCTGCTTGCCCCGGGGGCGGTCGCAGGCGTACGAATCCTCGGCCTTGACGACGATCACGTTTTCGCCCGCGGCGGCGTAGGGCGCAATATCAAAGCTAAACCGATGATAGGCGCCCTCGTTGAGCCCGACGTACGATCCGTTTACATAGACCTTGGTGATATAATCGCTGCCCTCGAATATCAATTTGATGACCGGCGTCAGCTGCGCCTTACCCAGCTTGATCCGCTTGCAGTACCAAACGTTGGGGACCATGTCGGCCTTTCCGATGCCGCTGAGCGGCGCCTCATAGGCAAACGGCACGTTGATTTTATCGCCCGAATCAAAGCCCTTTTGCCAGCCCTCTCTCTCGCCGATGTTTTTCGGGTCGAACCGAAAATCCCACAGCCCGTTTAGACTGTCCCAGCTTTTGCGCACCAGCTGGGGACGCGGATACCCTTTTTTATAGCACTTTGTGTGTTTCATACGCCGCCCCTTAAGCCGTGTACACACGAAATGATAATCGGCAGGTTTTAAACCTCCTCGATTACACGCGTGTCAACACGACCCAGATGCCTCTATTTTAATCGGAAACGCGGCGACTGTCAACCGTTAGCGAAATTTCTCTTGCGTTTTGTGTGATTTGTCTGTAATTTCCTTCCTGCAAGCCCGCAAACAGCGAGCCGCCCTCTAATAGCGCGGCCATGGCCTTTTGTGCCTGCCCCTCGTCGGCAACCCGGATGATCGCGATGATTTTTGCATCCGCCGGCTTGTTTAACGTTTCGTATTTTTTCATGACAGTTTACTCACGATCCTTTTTAAAAAGCTGCCGCCGCTCAGGAGCTTTCCGGCTAAAATGTCCCGCTCGGTCACCTTTGCCAGCAGGATCTCCTTCGCGTGGTCGCGCAGGTGCCCAAACGAGCCGCGCTCGCGGTCATAGATGATATAGATATGCCCGTTTTTGTCCTGCGCCGCGTCGGGATAGGAGACGTCCCGGCGTTTGTCCAATAAGAGCCCGCCTTTCCAACTCTCCGTCTCGTCCTCGGAAATAAACGCGGTCAGCCGATTCCTCCCGGAAAACCCGGCATGGTTGACCAGCAATATATTGCCCGAGCGCAAGCGGCTGATGTGAAAACGCGAATTGGGCCCGGGGATGCCCGAATCCCGTATTTCGGACCAAGTGAGGCCGCCGTCCGGGGAAACGGCTTTCCCGATGCCGTAATTTGTGCGCGTGTACATCGCCAAGGCGCCGTCCTTTAGCGCAAGCAGCGCGTTTTCGTCCACGCTCCGGTCTTGGCCGTCCGCGCCGCCCAAACGGCGGAAGCTCTCCCCGCAATCGCGGGTCTCAAAGACAAACGCCTTTCGTTCGCGCCGGCGCGTTTCGACGTTAAAAATCGCCGCGACGCCGTTTTGATAGACCTCGCGCGTCCAGACCGACAGGGGAAACAGCCAGCGGTCGGCGTCGGTCACGATCGGCTTATTCATCATCACGTCGTACCCGATCACCCGCTCGCGCATAAAGGCAAGCGCGCGCCCCGCCGGATCGCCGCACACGGCCGCCCGCACCGTAAACGACGGCATCGCCGACCAGATAAACCACAGCCTTTTTAAGGGATCGACCCAAAGCACGGGGTCGTAGCATCTGGCCGCGCGGTCGTCCGCACAGGCCGCCGCGCCGATTTTCCAGGTCGCCGCGCCGTCGTCGCTATAGTATAACAGGCAGTAATTGCCCGCGCCCTCCGACACGCCACCGGTATAAAACGCCGCAAAAAGCCGCCCGCCCTCCAAAACCGCTATGCCGGGAATCCCCTGCCAGCTGCGCGTCTCCAAGTCCTTGAGTTGTTTTTCGTCGGTGATCAGCATCCTTGCCCCCGCGCCGTTTTTATCCGGCTAAAAATTTGTCGGCTAGCATTTTATCGTCTCAACATTTATACCGCCACCCTTTTTTTGGGTTCCAGCGTGACGCGGTTTGCCCCGTGATTCAGCCGGAATGTCCGCCCCTTATACAGCAGCTCGGCACAGATGCCCCCGGTGAGGGAAACCTCCGCGAAAAAGCCGTTTTCGTCGGTGTCGTACCTGACTTCGATCACGCCGTCCGCCGTTTTCAGCCTTCCGTAAAGCCGCCGCTCTATGGCGATATCCGGCGGCTCTATGGTGACTTTTCCGAACCCGGCGCCCCGTTGCTTGATCCCCAAAATCGTATCGAACAGGCGCCGCACGCCCGCGCCGAACATCGGGTGGCAATGTGAATCCCGGCCCTCCCATGTTTCGTACAGGGTTTTCGCGCCGTTTTTTCGCATATGGCCGAAGGAGGGATATTCGCTGCTTGTCAACAGCGCGTACATAATATCCGCGCGGCCGTGCCTTGCGAGCAGCTCCAACAGGATATCCGTCCCGAAAATGCCGGTATCGAATTTCCGCAGACGCTCGTATTTTGCGAAGGTCTTTTTTAGGAGCGTCCCGCCGCCCATCCCGATATCCAGCGCGAACAGGTCGGCGCCCTGAACGTCCCCGCAAAAGCTGTTTGTTTCGGCCTCGTAATACCGCCCGGCGACCGCCCGTTTTGCCGTTTCGATCCTGTCCCGAAAGGACACCGCCCTGCCGAGCGCCGCCGCGGCGCCCTCGACCAATTGCATGGCCTTGATGTAAAGACAGGTGTTGACATAGGGCTCGGGTATCACCGTTTTTTCGGGGGCGCACCACTCGCCCAAACACCAGCCGCCCGGCAGCTCCCTGACGACCAGTCCGTCTTCGGTAAACCGACCGAAGCTCTCGATAAACCTGAGCATATTGGGGAAATATTCCTGCAACGGCTCCTTGTCCCCGTAGAGGCCGTAGTACGCGAGCGGAACCTTGACGATGGCGATCCCCCAGCCGCCGGGGCCGCCCCCGCCGCCGTAAAAGGGCGCCGTGTGCTGGACGTGCCCGGTTTTTAAGTCCTGACAGTCCGCAATATCCCGCATCCACTTTTTGAAAAATGTCCGGCTGTCGGTCGTCAGCATGACCGACTCGGCGATGAGCTGGCCATCGCCCGTGTAGCCCATTTTTTCGCGGTGCGGACAATCGGACGGAACCCCGCAGTGCATATTGGCGTAAAACGTATTTAGGCTTGCCTCGAAATACCAGTTTAGGGCGGCGCTGTCGCTTTGAAATTCCGCCAGCCGCGGGATGTCGGCGTGAACCGATTCGCATACCAAATCGGTATACGCGCCCTCGATCTCGAAATATCGAAAGCCGTGCCAGCAAAACACCGGGCGGCAAACGACCCCCGCGTGAAGCCCGACGTACTCGTCGCCGGAGCAGCGCCCCTCTCCGCCCACCCTGTCGTATAGCAGGGTCGGCCGGAAATCGAGCGTGCGGTCACCGTGGATATGCTCGGCGTACCTGACCTTGACGCCGCCCTCCCCCGCCGCCGTAAACCGCACCCAGCCGGACAGGCTCTCTCCCGCGTCGTATACGGACACCCCGCCGCGCTCCGCGATCCTGGTCGGACGGATCGTCTTGGCGATCGTGTCGTTTGGGCATTGCTGAAGCTCGTACACCGCGTCCGGCCCCTCGGTCGGCGCCGCCGCCGTCCAGCCCTCCCCGCGGTAGCCCGGCTGCATCCAGTCCGTGTCGTACAGGCTGTAATCGTGCTTTTCGCCGAAATAGACGTTGTTGTAGACGATATGGCCGCGCTTATAGGCGAGCCCCGCGCCCGATTTTTCGGTGTGCGTGACCCCCGCGCCGTCCGTCCATTCGATCGCGTAGTTGAGCTTGAGGTGCCGGTTGTAGCACAGCTCGCCCTCGCAATTTTTTTGATCCTGACGGTACCAGCCGTTGCCCAGCACCACGGCGACGCAATTTTCGCCGCTTGTCAGATAGGGGGTAATATCGTACGCCGCAAAACAGACCCGATGCGTAAACTGCGCGTCGTTGGGGTAGTACAGCGTTGAGAGGTCGCGCGGCTCATAATCCGTCCAGACCGGCTTAAAATAGTCCCCGCAGCGGCGGCCGTTTAAAAACAGCTCGAAAAAGCCCAGCCCGCAAATGGTTATTTTTGCCGAGACAAGGTCGTCGACGTCGAAGGTTCCCCGGACGTAAGGCGACTGGATGTCTTGCCGAAAGGTGACCCAATTTCCGATGTTCATAGCGCTATTCCGCAACGATCAAAACGCCCGCGCCGGACGCGAGCCGCAGGCCGTAGCCCGTCCGTCCGCGCGTGACGCGCCCGCCGCCCGCGCCGTCGAAAACCGCAAGGCTCTCCCGATCGACGTCGAAGGTGACGGAGCAGACGCCGCCCTTTACCGGGTCGGCATAGCTGACGATCAGGTACGCGTACTTGCCCGCGCCGCGAAATTCCGTTATCAGCAGATCCGCCTCGCAGACGGGACGCTTTAAGCGCGCAAACCCGGCAAGGCGGTTTTTGAGCGTCTTGTACGCGCTGACGGCGTACCCGGCGGGCGTGCCGCCGAGCAGCAAGGCCGTGCCCACGCGCTCGAAGCCCGTGAGCGCCGCGTGAAACGCCTTGATTTTCCCGATGGCCGCCTGCGCGTAGGCGTATCGGTGCGTCGGCCCGTTTTGATCCGCAAGCGCGCCGTACCGAAAGGCGTCGATGGACATATAGGTGAAGAGGGCGATGCCGCCCGCGCCGTAAGAGAGGCAGACCAGCCCCTGAAAGGTGATCTCGGCCTCGCTCGTTATGTCCCGGGCATAGGCATCGCCGGGGTCGCCGGTACATTCGCTGTTCCAGCCGCCCGAGGCCTGGATATAAAAGTGGAAGTCGTATCCCCTTTGCTCGCAGACCGCCGAAAAGGCGTCGAACGGCCATAAATAGTCGTGGAGCATCGTTTTTTCGCCGTTTTTTTCTAAAAAAGGATAGTAGTCCGTGGACAGTATTTTGGGGCCGCTCAGCTTTTCCAAGACCTTTTCGGCGTAAATCCCGAAAAACGCGCGTACCCTGTCGTACCCGACCGGATACCTTGCCGCCAACGCCGCGTCGTTATAACAGCAGGACAGGTTGACCAAAAAGGTTTTTCCGGGGTATTTTTGCTCAAAGCCGTCGATCCAAGACGCGAGCTCGTCCAAGTCCGCCATGCCCGGCTCGTCCCAAAAAAACACGCCGTCAAACGATTTGTGCGCCATATAATCGGTGTCGTCCCCCTCCCAGGGGAACGCCGACCATTTTTGGGGCGGGCGGTAGCTCATCGGGTACGCCTTTAGGCCAAATTCGTCGCAATAGTCCAAGATTGCCGCGTATTCACGCGTGCCCGGCGCCGCGTAATTTTGATCGATCAGCGCCGTGTTAAAGCCGCACGCCGCGTATTGGCGGTACGCCTCCCGGGTTGCCGGAGGCGAGCTGAACGCGTATATTTTTAAATCCTTCATCGTCCGCCGCTCCCTCACAGCCACAAATTTCGATACGAATCCAGCGTCCCCAGCCTTAGCGACGAGGATTCGCCCACCATTTTGATCCCCAGCGTATCGCAGATGCCGAAAAACGCCGTTGCCAGCTCCTCCCGCCCCGCGTAGGAATTGTAGTGGTTGTAATAGTTGTACAACAGCAGAAATAGGGGCGTGACCCTGACCGCGTCGATCCTGCCGCGCAGCGCCTTTTTTTCGTCCTCCGTTAGATCGCTCGCGGCGGCGGCGGCGGACGCGCGATCCAGCAGTGACAGCTGCCGCTCTAAAAATTTGGTCGGGAAGGACGCGGTCGACTCGAGATTTGAGGTCGCAAAGTCGTTGATATACCGCGAAAGCGCGGCGGCGTTTTCCGCCCAGTACAGCTCGTATTCGGCGATGGCCTGCCCCACCGCCCCCCGCCGCCGGACCGTAATACAGCTCGATAAATTCCGCCTTGAGCGCGTTGACGTCGCGGTTCGGGTTCCACAGCATTTTTGAGGCGACGTACGAATTTAACAGCGACGACCAGTGCCCGCTGCTGTTCCAGGTGGATTGCATCATCACATAGGAGGCGTTGAGCTGCTTAAACAGCGTCAAATTTTCTTTAAAGGTCTGCATGACGGGCACGTAGACAAGGTAATTTTGAAAGGACGTTTCGTACGTCCAGACACAGAATTTGGCGGCGGCCGCGTCCCACTCGCGCATATAGGTCTTATAGCTCTCGTACTGCTTGGCGTCGGTGATCGAATAATACCTGTTGGTATCGACAAGCGCGCTGCGTATCCTGACGTTGTCCCCCGCCCGCACCGTTTGATCGATGGGCGCAAAGCCGTCCCCCGACCTTTTGACCGGCGCCTTCGAAACGTACGCGTACGCGAACATGACGACCTCGATGTCGCTGCGGTCAAGCTCCCGGCGCGCCCAAGCGTCGATCTCGGCCGCAAGGCGGTTGACAAACCGCAGATACCAGCCGGAGGTTCCGTATGTCGCGATCACCCGTTGACAGCGCGAACACGGACAGCCCTTGGCGCCCTCGGCAATATCCGCGCTCCCGAACATGAAGTACTTGATTTGCTTATCCTGCTTATCGGCGCCAAGGACGTACCTTTTTAAGGACGCCAGCGCGGTCAAAAACACGCTTTCCTCCTTTTCGGCGTCAACCGCTCCGTCATCGGTCAGCCCGTTGGTGTAGCACAGGTCAAACATCCCCTGCGAGCCGCCCGTCGCCGGATTGATATATTCCCAAAACCAGTTGTCATACGCGTCGATCCCGGCGATATACTCCGCGTAGGTGCCCGCGTTGACGGGCTTTCCCGTGTCGGCGCGGTACTGCGCATAGCTGTAAAAGCGCTCGTCCTGATAGGTTGATTTGCTGACGTAATGCGTGGCGGCGTTGTGCGCCGTGCCCGCCTCGACGCACCACTCGGACGGGCCCCCCAGCGCGGCCGACGCCCCGGCCTCGCCCACAAAACGCTGCCGCGCGTGAAAGGCGCTTAGCATTTTGGCGTCGGACGACTCGCTCTGCGCGAAAAAATACCGCTGTGTAAAGGAGGGCTCCTCTCGAATCGCCAGCGCCCTTAGGGGAAACTCGGTCACCGTCGGGACATGGGTATACCGATCCGTCAAAAAGCGGACGCCGAGAAGCTTTTCTAAAAAGTCGTACACGCCGTACAGGGTGCCGCGGTCGTTGTTGCCTTTGATAAAAACCGAATACCCGTCGGTTTTGATGAGAAAGGAATCCAACGGCGCGTCGGACAGGTCGTCGTGTACCGCGTCCTCGTACAACAGCGTGCCGCCGACGGAGATGACCTTGTTTTGCTCAAACCCGTTTAGCGCCGCCTCGCTGACGACCGGCAGGACCGCGCCCGCGGCACGGCCGATAAAATCGCTCATTTCGTTGGCCGCGTAAAACTCGGCGGCGGTGGCGCGCGCCGGGTACACGATTTGGTACGCGGAGACGCCGCCGGACGCGATATAGACGGCGTTGCCGCGCTCGTCGGTGACGGTTTCGCCGATACCGGCGTTGGGGTCGTACGCCGCTTCCGGCTCGGGCGGCGGCGGCTTATGGCATCCGCACATAAACGTCAGCAGACATAAAAGGCACAGCGCCGTAATTTTTTTTCTCATAGCGGCTCCTCAATAAACGACCGTCTTAAACACGGCTTCGGCTACGTTGAAATCGTTGTCCCGCGCGTAATAGACGATTTTGTACGCGCCCGGCCGGGCGAACCGATAGACCTCGCCCGCGGCGGTTATCTCGATTTTGCCGTCCGGCCGGACGATATAGATATAGCTCGTCACGGGCGGCGAATGGTTGTCGGTCACCGACGCGGCGGCAAGCGTGAGTTCCTCGCCCTGCCTGTACGAGGCCGAGACGGCGGTATCGGGCACGGAAATCTCCGGCGGCGTTCGGTCGGCGACGTACACGCGTACGGTGGTCGTCGTGCGGTTTCCCAGTCGGTCGTACGCGTCATAGTCGAGCCGATAATACCCGTATTGCGTGAGGTCCAGCGCCAGCCCCGCGTCCGGCGTCCGGTTGCGGTAAATATAGCTGCCGTCCGGCGCGGCGGCGCTCAACAGCACGTACCCTTTTCCGCTCAAAACGTCATACGCCTCGCAGTCGGGTATCGCGAACCGCGTCCCGATCTCCTCGGTGTACTTGATTTGAACGGGGCGGGAAAATAGAGGCTGCGCCCCGGTTTTGTCGCCGTTTGCGTAGCTGTACCGCCCGAAGGTCTGATTGCCGAGCTGGCGGATCTCCAGCGTCGTCGGCGCGGCCGCGTCCCGCGCGGAAAAGGAGAGCCGGATGAGCCCGCTTTCAAACCCGCCAAACACGTTTCCGGCGGCGTTTCGGGCGATCGCGCAGACCGTTTTGCCGCCGTCGTCGAGCAGGGCTTTTTTGTGGTTGTCGTACAACAGCTTGAAATTCCCGCCGCCAAACGCGCCGCCGATATAGTAGGGATCCGGGTCGTTGCAAACCCTTAGGATCGAGCTGCCCGCGTCGTAGTAGGAAATGCTGAAGACAACGGCGTTGCGCTTGTCGTAATAATCCTCAAACGTGACCGTAAACGCTTGCAGGGTATGGGCGGCGACGCTTGCGATCACGATCGCTTGGTCGGCCACGATCTTATCGTAATACGCGATCGAGACGCCGTTTGAAAGCGTGAACGAGACGGAATCGTCCCTTGTCTCGCCGCCCGCCTCGGGCGCGTACACAAAATAATCGGTCATGCCGCCCCTGTCCGCCGCGGACAGCACGGGTATCTCAAATTCGCGGTAACAGTCGGGATCGTCCGGCCGGTCCGCCGCGACCGTACGCAGGCGGATCGTCGGCACGTCCGGGACGGCATAGGCGTTGAGCGCCGCCCCGGTCAGCTCGATAAAGGTAACCCCGTCGGCGGAAACCCAAATGCCGGTCTTTAGGTCGGTCTCCGTCACCGTATCGCCGGCCACGGCAAACGTTTTTGCCTCAAACCGAATCTCCGAGAGGTCGGCCTGCGTCCCCGCTAACAGCGCGCGCGGGACGCCCTCCGCCCATAAATACGGCGCTTCCTGCGTGACGGCCGCCGTAAACGCTCTTGTCTCAAAAAAGCCGATATGATCGGTCACCGTCAGGATCACCCTGATCATGCCCGGCCTGTCGACGGAAAAGCGGCCGTACGGGTTGAGCGTCTGCGCCGCGCCGTTAAACAGCACCTCACAGTCGGCGGTCAGCTTTCCCGAGCCGCCCGAATACTCAAACGTCGGCAGGACGAAGTATCCGCCCACCTCCGGCGCGTGCAGGGCGGCATCCTCGATCACGATCGCGGCGGGCTGCGGCCCGATCTCGATCGGGTATTCGCGCTTAATTTCATACCCCAACACATCGGTTGCCGTATAG
>JAIRRW010000128.1 GCA_031255775.1 Clostridiales bacterium | reverse complement strand
AAAAGATCAAAAACCTATCGATTATTATCTCGCGGAAACACGACTTAATATTGGTAGTTGTCCAGTATCTCTTTTGCCAGCGCGAGCTTGCCGATGCGCCGATCCATGGACTGCTTTTCGATGTATTTGTGCGCGTCGTTTTCGGACAGGGAGAGCGCCTGCATGATGACGTACTTGGCGCGGTTGATCAGCTTGATCTCCTCGAGCTTTTGCGCCAGCGCCAAATTTTCGTCCCGCAGAGTCTTGAGCTTGACCTGCACGGCCTCCGCGATCTTGACCGCGTTGTATAAAAGCGTTTTTGACAGCGGCCGCGGCAGCACCATGACGCCGTAACCCTCGACCTTGTGCGCGATTTCCTCATAGTACTCGGCTCTTACGATCAGAATGACCTGCGCGGCCTTTTGCGACAGCGCGGCCGCCAGATCGACCGCGGCCGTCTCCATTTTGGGCGCGCAGAAAATACAGAGCGCGTACGCCTTGTCCGCCGCTTTTCGCGCCGCCTCGGCAAAGCTCGTGACGACATCGGCCTTTTTGTACGCGCTTTGCTTGAGCATACCGCCGATCGTCTCGGCCTCGGCCGCTATCGGCGCCGCGATTAAAATGTCATATCCCGTTTCGATCGTTCCGCTCCGTCTTGTCGTCTATGCCCTTTCGTCAAACAGCTCGCCCGTCTCGGCCGTCTCGGCCTCGCGGCGCTTGGCTTGCAAAAACGCGTCAAACAGCTCGCCGCCCAAGATGCCGCGCGCAAACGCGCTCTTTTCGGCGCGCAAGGCCGCATCCTTGAGCGACCCGGGCAGCGCCTCCGCGCGGGCGGGGTTCTTGGCCTTTGCATCGGGCAGCGATCCCTTTTCGATGCCCTCCATGCCTGCGGACAAAAGCAAGGCAAAGGCGATATAGGGGTTGAGCGCGGCGTCCGGCGAACGCAGCCGCATATCCATCGGCGCCGCCGCGTCGTCGGACAGGTACAGCAGCTGCCCCTCGTTTTTTGCGCTGTACGTCACGTGCGCCGGCGCCTCGAACGCGCCGAACCGCCGATAAGAATTGTAGATGGGATTTAAAAACAGCGTCAGCTCGCCGATCCGGCCGAGGATGCCGGCGGCAAATCCGAGGGCTTCGGGGCTGCCGTTATAGACGGGCGCGTTGTCCTTTTTGAGCGTAAACTGGATGTGCACGCCGCTGCCGCTCACCCCGTCGACGGGCTTGGGCAAAAAGGAGGCGTACAGCCCGTTTAGGGCGGCGACGGATTTGATGACGTACTTAAAGGAGATAAAGTTGTCGGCGGCGGCAAGGACGCCGCCCAGCTTAAACTTGATCTCGTTTTGCCCCGGCCCGCGCTCGTGATGGGAGGACAGGGGCTTGATGCCCATGTTTTCGAGCGCCAAGCAGGCCTCGCGCCGAATGTTTTCGCCCTTGTCGAGCGGGGATACGTCGAGATAGCCGCCGTTGTCTAAAAAATGCCTGACCGGCCGCCCCTCGTCGTCGGTCTTAAAGAGGTAAAACTCACATTCCGTCCCGATCCGGCAGGTGTATCCCTTTTGAAAGGTCTTTTCCACCGTCTTTTGCAGAATGTGCCGCGCGTCCAGCGCAAAAGCGCCGCCGTCCGGCGTGCGGACGTCGCAGAAAAACCGCAAAACCCGCCCCTGCTGCGGCCGCCAGGGCAGGATGGACATACTCTGCGGGTCGGGAAACAGGCGCAGACTGCCGCGCGGCGCGTCGCCGAAGCCCGCCAGCTTGGACACGTCGAGCTCCGCCCCCCGCTCGAAAATGGTTTCGAGCTGCTCGGCCATGACCGCGATATTTTTTTGTACGCCGAAAATATCGCAGAACGCCAGCCGAACGAATTTGATGTCGTTTTCTTTGACAAATGTCAGGACTTCTTTTTGATTTTCCGTCATGGTTTGACTCCCATTTTAATTTGCCGCATACAGGGTCTTGTAGGGGTTGTCCGTATCCGGCTTGATCGCGTAAAACCCGGCCTTTCGGATCGGCTCCGCCTTGACGCGAAACGCCGCCGCGTATTCGTCCAGCAGCGGCCGAATGACCGCAAGATCGGCTTCGTCCGCGTCGCCGACGGTCAGCCTGCCGTCGAGATGCGGCGGCGCTTGACCCTTTTTGACGTAGATGCGGCCGCCGTGCATACCCGTTGCGGTAAAGTTTCCGAGCGGGCAGCCCTCAAGCCCCAGCCCCAAAACGAGGATCACGCCGCCGGCCATGTATTCGCCCAAAAAGCTCCCCGCGCCGCCGCCGATGACGATCGCCGGTTTTTTGTCGCCGTATTCCTTCATGTGGATGCCCGTGCGGTAGCCCGCGCTGCCCCGGATAAAGATGCGGCCGCCCCGCATGGCGTACCCCAGCGCGTCGCCCGCGTCGCCGTGCACGACGATCCGGCCGTCGTTCATGGTGTCGCCCACCGCGTCCTGCGCGTTGCCGTAGACCGTGATGTCGCACCCGTTTAGGCACGCGCCCAAGGCGTTGCCCGGCGTGCCCGCGATGGTCACTTTTTTGCCCTTTTGCCCGCTGAGGATATAGCGCTGTCCCAGACAATGCTCGATGCGGATACTTTCGCCGCCGCCTCTTATTTTATCGTTTAAATCCCGAAAATGCAAACCCGTTGCGTCGATAATCATACCGCCCTCCCCAATTTTTCCCGCCGTGCCGCCCGATCAAACGCGATGAGCGACGGTTTTTGCTTGACCAGCTCGAAATCGATCTCACAGAGGGGCGTCCGCTCGCGAATAAGCGCGGTGTATATCCCCGCCTTTTCCACGTCGCCGACCAGTATAAAGCCCTTGAGCGCGTTTTCGTCGTAAAACAGGCATTTATACGCGCCGTCCGCGGTCTCGGTATACGTGCTGCCGATATAGCTGCCCGCGGACAGGATGTGCAGCCCGAAAAAACCGATGGCGTTCATGGGGATCGCCCGGTCGAATACCGCCCGGCCGCCCGCCATATTAAGCCCCGCGCATTCGCCCTGCATATAGGCGTTGGGGAGCAGCGCCATATTTTTGACCGTGCCGGAGGAAACGTCCAGCGTCTCGGCGCAGTCTCCGGCGGCGTACACGTTTTTGGCCGAGGTTTCGCCGCGCGCGTCGATCCTGATCCCCCGACCGATCTCGATCCCCGCAAGGCCCGCAAGCGCCGTCTCGGGCGCGACGCCCACGGCCATGACGAGGATATCGAAGCCGACCGTTTCGCCCGACGCCAGATAGGCGGTATTGCCCTCGAAACGCGCCGCCCGGTCATTTAGCCTTAGCCCGATGCCGTTGTGCGCCAAGTGCGCCTCGACCGACGCCGCCGCCTCCCTTGTCAGAATACTCGACAGCACCCGATCCGCCGCGTCGATCACCGTGACGGCCGCGCAGGTATGCCGAACCGCCTCGGCGCATTTGAGGCCGATGAGCCCCGCGCCCACGATCAGCACGCGGCTGTCGGGTCTTAGCGAAGCGCCCAGAGCCCGCGCGTCGTCCAGCGTGAGAAAGGTATACCGATGTTTGACCTTGTCCAGCCCCTCGATCGGGGGCACGATCGGCCGCGCGCCCGTCGCCAGCAGCAGCGCGTCGTAGGACAGCCGCCGACCGCCGACGGTCTCCACCGTCCGCGCCCGAACGTCTATCGCCGCCGCCGGATCGTAGAGGAGGCTGACGTTGTTGTCCTCGTAAAAACCGATCGGCCGGTAGCGCATTTTGTCCTCGGTCGTCTTGCCCGCTAAGAGATAGGAAATGAGCGGCCGCGCGTACATCTCGTAGTTCTCCTTGGACAAAACGGTAATGGCGCCGGTCTTGTCCCGCCGGCGTATGCCCTCGATACAGCCGGCCGCGGCGACCGAATTGCCGATAATCAGATATTCCATAGCTTCACTCCGTATAACTCATGATTTGTCCGCGCCCTACTCCTCGTACACGATCGCGCCGTTGGGGCAGTGCCCCACGCACGCGGGGCCGCCCGGCTTTTCGGCGCACAGCTCGCACTTTTGCACCGTGCCGCGCTCGGCGGGCGAGAGCGCGCCGTACGGACAGACCAAAATGCAGGTATAGCACGAAACGCATTTTTCGCGATCCACCGTCACGACGCCCGCGCCCTCCTTTTTGATCGCGCCCGTCAGACAGGACTTGACGCAGAGCGGCTCGGTACAGTGCCGGCAGGACACCGCAAAGCAGACCTCTTTCCCCTCCTCAATGCGGATGCGGGGCTTGATCTTTATCCCCTTTAGCTGCCGCGCCATGTCCTTGCCGCCCCGATCCGCCAGCGCGCAATAGTATTCGCAGAGATGACAGCCCAGGCACCACTCCTCTCTCACATAGATCCGTTTCATGTCCTATTCCCCCGCGTGCCGAATCCCTAAAATATCCAGCTCCTTTTGCGTCAGTCCCACGCCGCGCAGCATCAGCCGATTTCCCCGCAGCGCCTCGATCGAATTGATCCCCATGCCCCCCATCATCTCCTTGATCTCGTGCTCCCAGGCATTGACGAGGTTGATGAGGCGCGCGTGGCCGAGCTCGGGATTTAAACGCTTGGTGAGCTCGGGCACCTGCGTGGCGATGCCCCAGTTGCACCTGCCCGCGTGACAGCTGCGGCAGAGATGACAGCCTAGAGACAACAGCGCCGCCGTCGCGATATAGACCGCGTCCGCGCCCAGCGCCACGGCCTTGACGATGTCCGCGCTGCTGCGGATACTGCCGCCCGCAAGCAGGGACACCTCGTTGCGGATCCCCTCCTCTCTAAGGCGTCGGTCCACGCTCGCGACGGCAAGCTCGATCGGGATGCCGACGTTGTCGCGGATGCGGGTGGGCGCCGCGCCCGTGCCGCCCCGAAAGCCGTCGATGGCGATGATGTCCGCGCCCGAACGGGCGATGCCGCTCGCGATCGCCGCGATGTTGTGCACGGCGGCGATCTTGACGATGACCGGCTTTTGATAGGCCGTCGCCTCCTTTAAAACATAGATCAGCTGCCGCAGATCCTCGATCGAATAGATGTCGTGGTGCGGCGCGGGCGAGATCGCGTCCGCGCCCGCCGGGATCATGCGCGTCTTGGCGACGTCGCCGAAAATCTTGCTGCCCGGCAGGTGCCCGCCGATGCCGGGCTTGGCGCCCTGTCCCATCTTGATCTCGATCGCGGCGCCGCTCAAAAGGTAGTCCACGTGCACGCCGAAGCGGCCGGAAGCCACCTGCACGATCGTGTTTTTTCCGTATTTTTTTAGGTCCTCGTGCAGGCCGCCCTCGCCCGTATTGTAACAGATCCCCAAGGCCTCGGCCGCGCGCGCCAGCGCCTCGTGCGCGTTGTAGCTGATGGACCCGTAGCTCATGGCCGAGAATAGAACGGGAACCTTAAGCTGTAGCGACGGCATGATTTTAGGGAGGATCGCGCCCCGCCCGTCCCGCTCGATCCGATGCGACTTTTTGCCCAGAAAGACGCGGGTCTCGACGGGCTCGCGCAGGGGGTCGTTGGACGGATTGGTGACCTGCGAGGCGTTGATCAAAATCTTGTCGAAATACACCGGGTGATTTTGGGGGTTTCCCATGGAGGAGAGCAGCACGCCGCCCGTGTCCGCCTGCCGATAGACCTCCCGGATAAGCTGGCCGCTCCAGTTGGCGTTTTCGCGGAAGGTATGCGCGTTTTTGACGATTTTGAGCGCGTGCGTGGGACAGAGCGCCACACAGCGGTGGCAGTTGACGCACTTGCTCTCGTCCGCAGTCATCCGCTCCTTTTCTTCGATAAAGGCGTGCACGCAATTGGCGCACTGCCGCTCGCAGACCCGACAGCCGATACACCTGTCGTGATCGCGGACTACCTCGTATTCGGGATATTGATATTCGATTGCCATAGCTTATTCTCCGTTTTCCAGCGTCATGATGACCGGCTCGCCGCCCTTGGGCGCGTACACGCCGTCGAGCGCGGGCTCGACCGCCCGTATCGCGCACTCCTCGGACGCGGCGTAAAAGAAATCGCCCTTTTCCGCCGTGACCATCGACCGCAGCTTTAGCCGGTCGTTTATGGCCATCATGCCGCCCTTAAACCCCACGATGAGCGAAAAAGGCCCGGTAATGAGCTCGGCGGCAAAATTCTGCCTGAGGTAGGTCAGCCGTTGCCGCTCGGGCTCCGGCTTTTGCTCGATGGTCTGCCAAAAGGGCGCCGCGATGACCTCCGCGACTTCCTCAAACGTCAGCCCGACCTTGCGGTTTAGGTAGTCGATCATGTACGCGATGACCTCGGTATCGGTTTGCAGGCTGCAATGATAGCCAAACATCTCCATCGCCTGCCGATTGGTGTCGTACGAGCTGATCTCGCCGTTGTGCACGACCGAATAGTCCAAGAGCGCAAAGGGATGCGCGCCGCCCCACCAGCCCGGCGTATTGGTGGGATAGCGGCCGTGCGCCGTAAAGCAATAGCCCCGGTACTCCTCCAGCCGATAAAAGCGGCCGACGTCCTCGGGATAGCCCACGGCCTTAAAGACGCCCATGTCCTTGCCGGACGAAAAAACGTACGCGCCCTCGATGCCCGCGTTGATCCGAAACACGCACCGCGCCGTATATTCGCGTTCGTCCAGCTGCGCCCCGGCCAGCTTTGTCGGCAGCGGCTGCACAAAATAGCGCCAGATGAGCGGCTCGTCCTTGATCTCGGGCATTTGACGCGTGGGAATCTTGGAGAGGTTGATGATGTCGAAATGCCGGTTCAAAAACCTTTCGGTCTCGGTCTTTGCCGCGTCCCTCTCGTAAAAAATATGCAGGGCGTAATATTCCTTATATTCGGGATAGATGCCGTAGGCCGCAAAGCCGCCCCCCAGCCCGTTGGAACGCTCGTGCAGGACGGCGATCGAACGGATGATGGCCTCGCCGCCGAACCGCGTGCCCTTTCGGTTGAATATCCCCGAAACGGCGCACCCCGACGGGATCCGAATATTGCCCTCTCTCAACTCCTCTCGCACGAAAACCTCCCAAAAATAAAAAACGTTTTCCGGCGGCCGCCATCTCCGGGGGTCGCCGAAAAACATCCTCGTTTTGTCCAGTATAGAATATCGCCGGGCATTTGTCAAGAATTGAAAATGATTTTTTTTGAAAAAAAGTAAAAAAACAGTTGACAACCGCGAAACACAAAAATATAATGGTAGCATAAAAACAGCGAAGGTGCTGTGGGCTCCGGCGAGCCTGCGGCGCTTTTTTTTGTTTTAAACCCGAAAAACGGAGGTAAATCCCTATGAAAGACATTCCCGGCCTGTTTGGCAGCATGGTTTTTAACGACTCGGTCATGCGTGACCGCCTGCCCAAGGACACTTACAAGGCGGTAAAGGAGTCGGTCGAGACAAGCGTCCCGCTCTCGCTCGAGACCGCCAACGTCGTCGCGAACGCCATGAAGGACTGGGCGGTCGAAAAGGGCGCGACGCACTTTACGCACTGGTTTCAGCCCATGACGGGCATCACCGCCGAAAAGCACGACGCCTTTATCTCGCCCTGCGGCAAGGACAAGGTCGTCATGGAATTTTCGGGCAAGGCGCTGATCCAGGGCGAGCCGGACGCCTCCTCCTTTCCCTCCGGCGGGCTTAGGGCGACCTTTGAGGCGCGCGGCTATACCGCGTGGGACCCGACCTCTTACGCCTACATAAAGGAGGGCGTCCTCTGTATCCCTACGGCGTTTTGCTCGTACAGCGGGGAGGCGCTGGACAAAAAGACGCCGCTCATGCGGTCGATGGAGGCGCTGGACAAACAGGCGATGCGCATCCTGCGTCTGTTTGGCGACGACAAGTCCCGGCGCGTCATCACCACCGTCGGCGCCGAGCAGGAATATTTTTTGATCGATAAATCGGCGTACGACAAGCGCATCGACCTCATCAACTGCGGCCGGACGCTTTTGGGGTCGCGCCCCGCGAAAGGGCAGGAGCTTGAGGATCATTATTTCGGCGCCATCAAGACGCGGGTGTCCGACTATATGAGCCGGTTGGACGAGGAACTCTGGAAGCTGGGCATTTACGCCAAGACGCGCCACAACGAGGTCGCGCCCGCCCAGCACGAATTGGCGCCCGTTTTCACCACGACCAACATCGCGGTCGATCACAACCAGCTTGTCATGGAAATGATGAAAAAGGTTGCGCAGCAAAACGGCCTCGTGTGCCTCCTGCACGAAAAGCCCTTCGAGGGCATCAACGGCTCGGGCAAGCACAACAACTGGGCGATCTCCACCGACCGCGGCAAAAATCTCTTAGAGCCCGGCGAAACGCCCTTCGAGAACGCGCAGTTTCTGCTGTTTTTGACCGCCGTGTTAAAGGCGGTTGACGAGCACCAGGACCTTTTGCGCCTCTCCGCCGCCAGCGCGGGCAACGACCACCGGCTGGGCGCGAGCGAGGCGCCGCCCGCCATTGTCTCCGTCTTTTTGGGCGACGAGCTGACCGAGGTTTTGGACGCGGTCATGGACAAAAAGCCCTACAACGGCAAGCTCAAAAAGGGGCTTGAAATCGGCGTCTCCGTCCTGCCCCGCTTTCCCAAGGACAGCACCGACCGCAACCGCACCTCGCCCTTTGCCTTTACCGGCAATAAATTTGAGTTCCGCATGGTGGGCTCCGCGTTTTCGCTGTCCGGCCCCAACATCATCCTAAACACCATCGTGGCCGAGGCGCTAAACGAATTTGCCGACATTCTCGAACAAAAGACCGATTTTAAGGCCGCGCTGAACGAGCTGATCACCGCCACGCTGATCGCGCACAAGCGCATCGTCTTTAACGGCAACAATTACGCGGACGAGTGGGTAAAGGAATCGAAAAAACGCGGCCTCCCGAATTTAAGGTCCACGCCCGAGGCTCTGCCCTGCTTTGTTTCGCCCCAAAATATCGCGCTGTTCGAAAAGCACAAGGTGTTCTCGGCCGCCGAGATTCATGCCCGGTATGAGATTTTGAGCGAAAATTATTGCAAGACCCTGCATATCGAGGCGCTCACCATGGTGGACATGGTGCAAAAAGAGGTTCTGCCCGCGGTCATGGCCTACCAGCTGGAGATCAGCGGCCTATTGAAAAACAAGCTGCGGATCGGCGGCGATCTTGACTGTAGCCTAGAGACCGAGACGCTGAGGCTGATTTCGACGCTGAGCGCGGAGGCGGCGGCAAAGCTCGCGACGCTCGAAACGGCGGCGGAGGCGGCTCACACGGCGCGCGGCGTCAAGGAACAGGCCTTTTATTACCTCGAACACGTGGCGGCCGCCATGAAAGACCTGCGGAAAACGGTGGACCTTCTCGAAACCAAAACCGCGCGCAAGTACTGGCCGTACCCCTCGTACACCAACATCCTCTTTAGCGTCAGATAGCCCCCTATCCGCTTTTTTTCGTCATACCCTTTCCCGTCACAAGGACGTGCGGAATACTTTTTCGCACGTTTTTGCGCTGTCGTTGGCGCTGCCGCTTTCGATAAAATGCCGCTATCGCTTGCACTTTATCGAGGGATAAGGCACTTTTTTACAAAAAACGTCGTTTTTGTAAAAAAGATTTTAAAAAGTTGTTAATTTTGTTATTATTTTTTTGTGAGGTGAATGATATGGGAATCGAGAACAACCTGACCAGCGCCGACGTGATCTGGATTTTGATCGGCGCCGCCCTTGTGTTTTTTATGCAGGCCGGTTTTGCCATACTGGAAGCGGGTCTGACCAGAGCGAAAAACACCGGCAACATCATTATGAAAAACCTGTTTGACTTTTGCCTGGGGACGCTGTTTTTTACCGCCTTGGGGTACGGCCTGATGAAGGGCGAATCTCTCTTAGGCATGATCGGCATCCCGACGGCCGGATTTTTTACCGGCGAAATCGACATGACCGCGCTCATCTTTAACACGGTCTTTTGCGCGACGGCCGCGACGATCGTGTCGGGCGCGATGGCCGAACGCACCAAGTTTAGCAGCTATTGTCTGTACTCTGTCATCATCAGCGCCATCGTCTTTCCAATATCGGGCCACTGGATTTGGGGCGGCGGCTGGCTGGCGTCGCTGGGCTTTCACGACTTTGCGGGGTCGGCTGCCGTCCATATGGTGGGCGGTGTGTCGGCGCTTATCGGCGCAAAAATTCTGGGCGCCCGCATCGGAAAATTCGATCGGGAAGGCAACCCCAAGGCGATACTTGGCCACAACATCGTCATGGCCGCGCTGGGCGTCTTTATCCTTTGGTTTTGCTGGTTTGGCTTTAACGGCGCGTCCACCTACGGCGTGTCCGACCCCGGCATCATGAGCTTGGTTTTTGTGACAACCAATATGGCGCCGGCCGCCGCAGCCGTCACTTGCCTCCTCATCACCTGGATCCGCTATAAAAAGCCGGACGTTTCGATGTGCCTAAACGGCGTTCTCGGCGGACTGGTCGCCGTCACCGCCGCCGCCGATACGGTCTCGCCGTTTGCCGCCTTTATCATCGGCATCGCCGCGGGGTTTGTCATCGTATTCGCCTGCGAGTTTATCGAAAAAAAGCTGAAGATCGACGACCCGGTCGGCGCCGTCGCCGTGCACGGCTGCTGCGGTACGCTGGGCGTCCTGTTGACGGGCATCCTGTCCTTTGACAGCGGGCTCTGGGGCGCGGCCGCCGGCAACGTGACCTGGGCGGAGGGCTTCCGATTTTTCGGGATTCAGGTTTTGGGTGTGGTCGTCGTCGTCGCCTGGGTGTCGCTCGTCATGCTTCCGGTGTTTTTCCTCCTAAAAAAGACGATCGGCCTGAGAGTGCCCGCCAAGGAGGAAATCCGAGGCCTCGACATCTGCGAGCACAACCTCGCCACCGCTTACGCGGGATTTGCGATGGACGAACCGCCCGCCGTGCCCCCCGCCTTCGACACCGACAAGCCTGCCGCCGGATCGAGCGAACCGGCAAACGCGCCCGCCCCCGCTCGAAAGGCGGCGCCGCCTAAGGCCGCCAAGCTGACCAAGATCTCGATGGTCATTCGGCCCGACAACTTCGAGGCCCTAAAGGCGGCGCTAAACGACATCGGCGTCACGGGCATGACGATCACCGAGGTCATGGGCTGCGGTATGCAGATGGGACACAAGGAGTACTACCGCGGCGCGCCCATCGAGGTCACCCTGCTGCCTAAGCTCAAGGTCGAGGTCGTCGTCAGCGCCGTGCCCGTTACGCTCGTGATCGAAACCGCCAAACAGGTCTTGCGCACGGGGCAGATCGGCGACGGAAAGCTGTTTGTCTACGACGTCGAGGACGCGATCAAGGT
>JAIRRW010000090.1 GCA_031255775.1 Clostridiales bacterium | reverse complement strand
GCAACTCGATGCTGACCACCTTTCTCAATATGGGCATCTCCGTCATTCTGGTCGGGCTCCCCCTCCTTGCGGTCGCCCTTGTCACCGTCCTCTGGCTGGGTCTCCTGTTGAGCTGGGGCTTTCTCATCGCCGACGGCGCCGCCGCCGCCGTCGTCTTCCATACGCTCCTATTCAAAAAAGCCCCCGAACTCTACCGCCGTATTCTACTTTAGCAGCAAAACCTTTTTTTACAAAAACGACGTTTTTTGTAAAAAAGTGCCTTATCCCTCGATAAAATGCAAGTGAAACGGCATTTTATCGATAGCGTCAGCGTAATTTTGGGAGCCAGGCGCCGTGCGCCTCGATGAGGTCGTCGCACATGGCTTTTATGTCGTCCATGCCAAGCTCCGCCGCAGTGTGCGGGTCGAGGTAGGCGGCCATGTAGACATCCTCTTTTTTTAGGCTGCGCGCGGCTTGGATGGTCATGAGCTGTACGTTGACGTTGGTGCGGTTGAGCGCGGCGCATTGCTCGGGCAGGCTGCCGACGACGCAGGGGTTGAGGCCGTTGCGGTCGATCATGATCGGCACCTCTACGCAAGCGTTTTGGGGCAGGTTGTCGATGAGGCCGGTATTGATCACGTTGCCGTGGATGCGGTAGGGGACGCCGGTGACGACGGCCTCGATGATGCGGGAGCCGTATTCGTGAGAGCGTTTATGTTCGAGCTCGTCCTCGTTTAGGAGTTGCTCGCGCAGGTTCTGCCAGCCGCCGATCTGCTTGACGCAGCGGCGGGGGTATTCGTCCAGCGGGATATTGTAGCGTTCGATAAGCTCGGGATAGCGCTGCTTGATATAAAAGGCGTGGTATTCGGCGGTGTGCTCGGAGGACTCGGTGTTATAATAGCCAAAGCGCTCCAGCATATCCGCGCGGACGCGGTCGTGGTCGGGCGTGCGCTCCTTCATCGCCTTTTTTAGGAGGGGGTACAAGTCCTTGCCGTTTTGATCCTTGAGCTCCAAGAGCCAGGCCATGTGGTTGATACCCGCGATTTTCCAGGAGGTGTTGTCGTTGAGCTCCGGGAGCTTGAGCCACTCGGCAAGCGAGGGGACGCAGCCCTGGACACTGTGACACAAGCCGACGGTCTTGATGCCGGTATAGCGCTGGAGATAGCCGGTCAGCATGGCCATCGGGTTAGAATAATTCAAAAACAGGGCGTCCGGGCAGACCTCCTCCATGATTCGCGCGTACGTATCCAAAACCGGAATGGTCCTAAGCGCCCGAAAAATGCCGCCGATGCCCAAGGTGTCCGCGATCGTCTGCCGGAGGCCGTACTTTTTGGGTATCTCGAAGTCGGTGATCGTGCAGGGATCATAGCCGCCCACCTGAACGGCGTTGATCACAAACCGCGCGCCCGTGAGCGCCGCTTTCGGGTCCGCGTATGTTTTGACCGACATACCGCCGTTGTACTTCTTGTTGATGGCCGAGATGATGGTGCGCGACTCCTCATTGCGCTTTTCGTCAATATCGAATAACGCCAGCTCGCTGCCTTTGAGTGCCTCCGTCAGGATGCAGTCGCCCAGTACGTTTCGGACAAAGACCGTGCTGCCCGCGCCGATAAAGGTAATTTTCATATAGGTAACTCCTTTTTTGGTTTTGTTTGATTGCGTCATTTGTTTTTTTCTGCTATCTTTAGAGAAATCGAGTGAAAGAGGGCGGGATCATGTACATCTATCATACCGGCGGCCGGCGGGTGGAATACACCAACACGAGCGAACAGACCGAGGGGCTGCACATTCTCCATGCCGGGGGCGAAGCGACGGCTCCCGGCCACACCTTTGGCCCCAGCGTGCGCGAATACTATCTGATCCACTTTATCGTACGGGGGAAGGGTGTCTTTTATGCCGAAAACAATCGATACGCGCTGGGCGGCGGCGAATGTTTTTTGATCTCGCCCATGCAGGTCACCACCTACCGCGCGGACACCGAGGACCCCTGGCAGTATTATTGGATCGCGTTTTCGGGCGGGGAGGCAAAGCGGCTCATGCGCGGCGTGTTTGCGCTCGCGCCCGTGGCTAGGATCGACACCTTCGAGCTTGTGCATCTGATCCGTGCTTTTTCGGAAAAAACCGACGATTTTACCGCGCTTGACCTCCTGTTTCGCCAATCCCTGTACGCCCTCTTGCTGTCCGCTTACCGGCCGAAAGAGGGGTCCTTCGGCCGCAGTGAGGCGGTGGAAAGCGCTTGCCGTTTTATCGCCGCCAACTATGACCGCCCCTTCGACATCGCGGAGCTTGCGGAGCGGCTCGGGTATACGCGCGCCTACTTTACGACGCTGTTTACCAAGGCGATGGGTTCCGCCCCCCACGAATATCTGACGGCTTACCGCCTGTCCCGCGCCAAAAAGCTCCTGCGCGAAAACCCCGAGCTCAACATCACAGAGATCGCCCTGTCCGTTGGCTTTTCGGGCGTCGAACGCTTTTCCGCCGTCTTTAAAGAACGCTTTACGCTCTCGCCCTCACAGTTCCGCGCAAAATTTGTCCGCTCCGAAACAGTATAGCAGAATCGCCGCCGCGATACAAGCGGGTTTTGTTTTATACTTTTATCGTTTTGTTTGATTATTTAGATGCTTTGCCGTTAGCTTGAACAGGATGCCGATGTCGATGGGTTTTGCGATATGATCGTTCATCCCGGCGTTTAGGCATTTTTTAATATCCTCCTCAAAGGCATTGGCGGTCATCGCCAGGATCGGGACGGATTTGGCGCGCGCGTCGGGCAGCGCGCGAATCATTTTTGTCGCGGTAAAGCCGTCCATGACCGGCATTTGAAGATCCATATAGATCATATCATAACGCGCGGGCGCGGCGGCAAACAGCGTGTAGGCCTCCTCGCCGTTGACCGCACATTCGATGGCCGCGCCGCTGTCTTGCATCAGCGTGATGATGATTTCGCGGTTGATCTCCACGTCCTCGGCCAATAGGATGGTTCGCCCCGAAAAGTCCAAATCCAACAAAAGCTCGGTCTCGCCGTCCGCGGCCTCGTCCGTCCGGGTTTCGCCGTCGATCGAGACGGTCACCTCAAAGGTAAAGGCGCTGCCCTTGCCCGGCGTACTTTCGGCGCGGATGCTGCCGCCCATCAGCTCGACAATGGTTTTGGAAATGGCCAGCCCCAAGCCCGTCCCGCCAAACCGCCGCGAGATACTGCCGTCCGCCTGCTCAAACGCCGTAAACAGGCGGGAGAGCTGTTCCTCGGTCATGCCGATGCCGCTGTCAACGATCGAAAAGCGGATGACAGACATCGATTCGCTCACCGAAAGGGGGTAGACGTCAAGCCGAATCTCGCCGTGTTCGGGCGTAAATTTGACGGCGTTTGAGAGGATATTGAGGACGACCTGAGAAAGCCTCAGGCTGTCCCCGACGAGCGAAAGCGGCGTTTTTTCGTCAACGGCGCAGGTGAAACGCTGCTTTTTCGCGTTGACGCGGTCGATCAGCATATCGCGGCAATGCGCCAGCATGGCGGAGAGGTTAAAGGGCTCGCAGTGCAGCTCGAGCTTGTTGGCCTCGATCTTGCTCATGTCCAGCACATCGTTGATGATGCTCAAAAGCTGGTGGGAGGCCGTGTCGATTTTTGTCAGCGAATCCTGTATCTGCTTGAGGTCCGACGAGCCGCGCGCAATGGCGGACATCCCGATAATCGCGTTCATCGGCGTGCGGATCTCGTGGCTCATATTTGCCAAAAATTCGGTTTTCGACCTGGAAGCCGCCTCCTTTTCCTCGATGATGCGCTTGTAATTGCTGATGTCCGACAGCGTAATGACATAGCCGATCGCCTTGCCGCGCCGCAGGATAATGTCCTTGGTCAGCGCGTAGCTCCGAAACTGGCCGCCGCCCAAATCGACCGAATATTCGCAGTCGTCGATCCGCTCGTCCGGCGTGGAGATTCGGCTAAAGAGGTCCGTAGGCGTGTAGGCGACGGTGATGGCGCGCATATATTCGTTGATGTCGGACAGGAGCGTGCGGTTTGGGATGACCGAAAGAGACGGAAAGGCGCGTAAAAAGGAGGGGTTCACGTCCTCGACGACCCCCAGATTGTTGACGACTAAAAAACATTCGGACAGGGTGTCGAATATATTGGCGGACGCCGCGCGTTTGAGGTTAAAGAGGCCGAATCGGATCGAAAACAACCCGTAAATGCTGATCATAACGGTAAAACCCGGCGGCGTCAGATCATAATCGTCGATGCGAAAGAGGTGGAGGACGCGCAGGACGTTGACCAAGAGCGGGACGGAGGAGCCGAGCAGGATCCAAAGCAAATGCTTATTGGATTTGAAATGCCGGACGACGTGCACGACCAGCATGAGGAGGGCGGCGGCGAGGACGCCGTACGTGATTGCCGAATGCAACCAAAACAGATGGCCGTATTTGCCGCGGCCGGTCGGCGTAAACGAGCTGTAAAACAGCATATGGACGGGGTTTGTCCAAAGCATGAGCACGTCGCCCAGCATCAGGGCAAACAGCACGACGGTAATGACGCGGCTGTTGGCGAGCGGAAAATTGACAAAGTGCATGATATACAAGACCATCATAAAGGGCAGGCAGCATACCAGCGTCATCTGGATATACAAAAGTATTTGAAAGGTCGCCGCGCCGACGATGCCGGACAGGCCGTTTAAGAGCGTCCAGATCGACGACATAAAGCCCATCATGAGGTAAAAATTGAGATAGCGGTTGCGGCTGCGCGAAAACCATATCTGCGCTACAATGAGTACCAAAACCAGCGACAGGATCATGGATATAAAAAAGAAGGTAATACCCATGCGTATGTCCATCCTTTTGTAAGTTTTGCAAAAACAGGTCGGCAAGTCTAACGACATTTTACCACCTTTTCCCGTTTCGTGCACCGATTTATCGCGCATTTCTCAAATTTTATCGGATAATTTTCTCAATCGCCCTCAATTTTTACTAAAATCGCCGTAAAAACGCAAAAAATCGCCCCGCTTGACGCCCATTTCTTTTGGTTGACATATTTAAAATTTGATAGGCTATTACTCCGGCATTAAATGATCAAGTTTAAGGTAGTCAAGCTTTTTGTGGCGAAAGAACGCCTTTATGCGTTCGGGAACGGACTGTAAAGCAATCATAAAGCTGTTGGTTTTGCTCTTGATGTCCTCTTTTGTCCGAGGTGGAATTCCGCCGTGGGCGTCAATTTTGAGCGCGTGATTGAGGTACTCATCGGGATTAAGTTCAGGCGAGTATGGCGGAATAAAAAATAATTCGATTTCGTCTTTATGCTCCGTCGGCCACGCCGCGACCAGCTTGCCGTGATGAACCTTAAGCTTGTCGACAATGAAAAACACTTTTCGTTTTGCATCGGGAACCAAGCGTTCCGTAAACTCAATATACCTGTCCTGATTTATGCCGCCTTCGTCATAAAG
>JAIRRW010000121.1 GCA_031255775.1 Clostridiales bacterium | reverse complement strand
GTAATCCTTCGGGGAAAGTTTTCACGCTTCCTTCTTGGGCGGGGAAAATTTCGCGCGGCAGGCGGGCAACAGGCGGGAGGTCGGCTCGGGAGTGTACTTCACCGTACACGACCGAGTCGGCGTCCCGCACGTGGTCCGCATCCCGCGATGAAAGTTTTCACGCTTTAGAACCTGACCGTTCCGCAAAAGGCCTCCCGTGCGGGCCCCGTCATATAGACCGTCTGCGCGTCATAGCGGACGGTCAGCGTCCCGCCCCTAAGCGCGACGTCAACGTCCGCGCCTCTTTCGCACAGCCCGTTTAGGACGGCCGCGACGACCGCCGCGCACGCCCCCGTCCCGCACGCCATGGTCTCGCCGCTGCCGCGCTCCCACACGCGCATTTTTAGGTGCGTCCGATCGACAAACTGGACAAACTCGGTGTTGACGCCCTCGGGGAAGAGCCGATCCTTTTCGATCAGCGGGCCGGTCACGGCGACCGGGTACGCCGCCGCGTCGTCCACAAAGATGACGCAATGCGGGTTGCCCATGCTGACCAGCGTGACGGCGTACGTGCCGGCCGCCAGCTCGGTTTTTTGCCCCGCGACCCGCTCGCCCGTCAGCCGCGAAGGAATTTTGGCCGCGTCCAAAATCGGCGCGCCCATATCCACACGCGCCGAAACGAGCGCCCCCCCCTGTGCCTCGATTTTCATGCGCTTGACGCCGCTGAGCGTATCCACGGCGATCTCGTCCTTTTTGACGTCCTTATGGTCGTACAAATATTTGGCGACGCAGCGGATCGCGTTGCCGCACATACGCCCCTCGCTGCCGTCGGCGTTGAACATCCGCATTTTGGCGTCGGCAACCGACGACGACTCGATAAAGACCACGCCGTCCCCGCCCACCGAAAAATGCCGATCGGACAGCCGCCGCGCAAGCGCGGCCATCTCCGCCGCAGATTTAGCGTCCCGCATACAGTCGATATAGACATAGTCGTTGCCGCAGCCCTCGTACTTATAAAACTCAATCTCTTCCATCGTCGTATCTCCGTGTCAAATGCCGTACGTCTTTAAAATCTCCATCGCGATCTCGTCCCGGCGTTTTCGTTCGTTCATGGCGCGTTTTTCGATGTACTTGTGCGCCTGATCCTCGGTGTAGCCCAAGGATTCGGACAGCGCCGCCTTGGCGCGCGCTATCAGCTTACGCGCTTCCGCCGCGGCCGCCGATCTCTCTCCGTCCTGCGGTGTTTTTTTCATCAGCCCGCTCCCCCCGCTTCCATTCTGCCCGCTAACCGACAAATTGTCAAGCAAAGAGCCGGTCTAATTCGGCCTGGATCCGCTTAAAGATCGCCGCGTTCTCGCTCGGCGTCTTGTTGACGGTCAGATAGGTCTTGATCAAGGGCTCCGTCCCCGACGGCCGGACGATCAGCTTGCAGCCGCCCGCAAGCGTGTAGGAGAGGACGTCGGCCTTGGGCAGCTCGAATTTTGTCTGCGTCAGATAGTCGGTGACGTCGGTCACGGCCAGGCCGCCCACGGCGGCGGGCGCCGCCTCTCTAAGGCGCTTTAACAGCTCGCGCATTTTTTGACTGCCCGCCGCGCCCGGAAACTCAAAGGACAGCAGCCTGTGCTCATAGTGCCCGTAGGTCTCGTAAATTTGGTCGATCCGATCCTTTAGGGTCAGTCCCTGCCGCTTATAATAGGCCGCCATGGCCGCCGTCAGCATGGCCGCGTCCACCCCGTCCTTGTCGCGCACATAGGTGCCCGACGAATAGCCGTAGCTCTCCTCAAAGCCCAAGACAAAACGGCTTGCCTCCCCCCTTTGTTCGAGCTTTCCGATCACGTCGCCGATGTATTTGAACCCGGTCAAAACGTCGATCACCTCGGCGCCGTATTCCCCGGCGATCTTTAGCGCCAAATCGGTGGTCACGATGGTCTTGACCAAAACCGGCCTATCGGGCAGGATGCCCAGCGCCCGGCGCCGACTCAACAGATAATCGGTCAGGAGGACGCCGACCTCGTTTCCCGACAAAAGCGTATACTGCCCCTTGTCCAAAACCGCGCATCCCATGCGGTCGCAGTCCGGATCGGTCGCGATCAAAATGTCCGCGCCTGTTTTTTGCGCCAGCCTTAGCCCCAGCTCCAGCGCCGCCGGTTTTTCGGGGTTGGGGTACGGACAGGTGGTAAAATTTCCGTCGGGATAGGCCTGCTCGGGCACGATGTCGATCTTTTCGACGCCCACCCGGCGCAGGATTTCGGGCACCATGCGGTAGCCCGCGCCGTTTAAGGGCGAATAGACGACCGACAGCCCCGCGCCGCCGTCGAGATTTTCGGCCTGCACCTTGGTCAAAAACGCCTCCGCCAGCGCGTCCGGCGCGTATTCGATTTTCCCTGCGGCGAGATAGGCCGCCGCGTCGTCCGCCTTGACCTCAAACGGATCGACGGCCGCGATATACCCGGTCATTTCGGCCGCCGCCGCGTCGGTCAGCTGGCAGCCGTCCGCGCCGTACACCTTATAGCCGTTGTACTGCTTGGGGTTGTGCGAGGCGGTGATCATGACGCCGATGTCCGATCCGGTTTCCCGCGTCAGATAGGACAAGAAGGGGACGGGCATCAGCTCCCCGGTCATGACGACAAAAAATCCGGCGGCGGCAAACACCGCGGCCGCCGTCCGCTTAAAGAGCTCCGAATTGATCCGGCTGTCGCAGCAGAGCGCGGCCTTTTTTAGCCCGTGATCCTTCATGTAGCCGCAAATCCCCTGCGTCACCTTTTTGATGGTATAGATATTTAGGCAGTTGGTGCCCGCGCCCAGCGTCCCTCTAAGCCCCCCCGTCCCAAACTCCAGCTCCTTATAAAAGCAGTCGGTCTTTTTTTTCTCGTCGCCGCGCATATCGGCAAGCTCCGCCAAAACCGCGGGATCGGTCACCTTTTTTGACCATTCGTCATACCGACGGCCGACAAGGTCCTGCATATTTTCCATCTCTACCCTTCCTTTTTGCCTGGCTCGTGTCAACACGACCTGATTTTTATGTCACCGCGCTATGTTATAGCTCGGCGTACAGCTTGTACAGCGCGGCATACGCGCCGTTGGCGGCAAGCAGCGCCTCGTGCCTGCCTTCCTCCACGATCCCCTCCGCGCCCAAAACCAAAATCCGATCGGCGTTTTTGACCGTTGTCAAGCGGTGCGCGATGATCAGCGTGGTGCGTCCCTCCGAAAGCTGCTCCAGCGACCGCTGCACCAGCCGTTCGTTCTCGTTGTCGAGCGCGCTGGTCGCCTCGTCCAAAATGAGGATCGGCGGGTTTTTTAAAAAGAGCCGCGCAATCGCGATGCGCTGCTTTTGTCCGCCGGACAGCATGGCGCCGCGTTCGCCGCAGACGGTGTCGTAGCCCTCGGCAAGATTCTCAATAAATTCGTGCGCGTTGGCCCGCTTTGCCGCGTCCAGCACCGCCTCGTCGGAGGCGTCCGGCCGCCCGAACAGGATGTTGTCCTTGACGCTGCCGTAAAACAGGTAGACGTTTTGCTGAACGCTGCCCACATGGCCGCGCAGCACGTTGAGGTCCATCGATTTGATGCTGACGCCGCCGATGCGGATATCGCCGTCCGCTATGTCATAAAAGCGGGGGATCAGGTTGGCGACGGTGGTTTTGCCCACGCCCGAGGGGCCGACAATGGCGACCGTTTCGCCGCGCTTGACGGTAAAGGTCAGATTTTTTAGGACGCGCTCGCCCGCCTCGGCGTACGAAAACGTCACGCGGTCAAATTGGATGTCGCCCGTAAAATCGGTATGCAGGGCGGGGTCCTCGGGCGAAACGATGGTCAGGGGCTCGTCCATGATCTCCAAAAACCGCCGAAAGCCGCTCATGCCGCGCTGAAACTGCTCGAAATACGCGGTGATCGTCTGGACCGTCCCCAGCAGCGTCCCGACATACAGCATATAGGTCAGGAGGTCCACGGTGTTGATCCAGCCCAGCGAAATAAACCAAACGCCAAAGACCGTGACCACGGCGTACATGAGGCCGGAGGCAAACAGCATACCGCTGTGAAACAGCCCCATGACCTTATAGGTCTTGCGCTTGACCGACACAAACTCGCGGTTGTTGTCCTCAAAGCGTTCGAGCTCGCGGTGCTCGTTTCCAAACGATTTGATCACGCTGATACCCGCCAGCGAATCCTCCAAATGCGAATTGATCTCGCTGATCTTGACGCGCTGGGCGGCAAAACGCGATTTCATGCGGCGGTTGCAGACGACGGCAAACACGATCAGGGGCGGCATCAGCGCAAAGAGGATCAGCGTCAGGTACACGTCGACAAACATCAGATAGGTAAACACGCCCGCGATGCGCACCCCCGCCATCAATAGCTCCTCGGGGCAGTGATGCGCAAACTCGGTGATCTCAAACAGGTCGTTGTTGACGCGGCTCATCAGGTCGCCCGTCTGATGTTGGTCATAAAACGAGTTGGACAGCGTCAGCAGCTTGGTATAGAGGTCGCGCCGCATCCCGGCCTCGACATGGGAGCCCATGATATGCCCCACCGTCGTCATATAATAGTTGCACAGCATTTCGACCGTGCGGATAAACAGCATGAGCGCGGCGATCAGCAGCGCCAACGTCCAGGAAATACCGCTCGCCTCGACGTCGTTTAGGAGAAAGCGCACCAGCATGGGAAAGACGAGGCCGGAAACAGCCACGCCCAACGCGCACAAAAGATCGAGGGTAAAGACCCGGAGATGCGGCTTATAATAGGGCGCGAATCTTTTGATGTGACCCGCGCTGTTTTGTTTTTTCGCGCCCGTCATTCCGCGTCTTCCCGATACGCCGCGTCCAAATCCGCCAAAAAGGCCGCCGCCGACGCGTCGCTGGGCAGCCTGAGCTCGCCCCGCGGCGAGAGAGAGACCGACCCGACCTTGGGGCCGTCCGGCAGGCACGAACGCTTAAATTGCTGGGCAAAAAACCGCCGGATAAACAGGGTCAGGCAGCGGTAAATCTCCGCCCTGCCGTACAGGCCGGCAAAGACTCGGACGCTAAGCCTGTATATCTTGGCGGGGGACGCCGCGCGCCGAAGCATATGAAACAGGAAAAAATCATGCAGGATATAGGGGCCGATGATGTCCTCGGTCTTTTGCGCGATCTCCCCCGCTTTTCCCGGCAATAGCTCGGGGGAAACCGGCGTGTCCAGAATATCGGCCAGGACCGCGCTCAAGGCTTTGTCGGACGTTTCGCCCGCGGCAAACCCGACCAGCGCCCTGACCAGCGTTTTTGGCACGCCGGCGTTGACGCCGTACATGGACATATGGTCGCCGCTGTAGGTCGAAAACCCCAAAGCAAGCTCGGACATATCCCCCGTCCCCGCGACCAGCCCGCCGTGCTTGTTGGCAAGATCCATGAGGACAAGCGTGCGCATACGCGCCTGCGCGTTTTCGTAAGTGACGTCCCGCTCGCTTTCCGCGTGTCCGATCTCGGCAAAATGCGCCCGGACCGATGCGGTAATATCGACGGTCGAAAAATCGACGCCCAGCGCCGCGCCGAGCCTTTCGGCGTTGCCGCGCGTCCGCTTGGCCGTGCCGAAGCAGGGCATGGTGACCGCCTTGACAAAGGCGGGCGGCCGCCCCAGCAGCGCGGCGGCGCGCACACAGACAAGGAGCGCCAGCGTCGAATCCAGTCCGCCCGACACGCCGAGGACAAGCGCCTTCGCGTCCGTATGGCGCGCGCGCTGGTACAGTCCCCGCGCCTGAATGTCTAAGATGAGCTCGGCGCGCTCGCGCAGCTTGCTCCCGCCCGCCGGAACAAAGGGGGTTTGCGAAAATTGGCGGACAAAGGACGCCGGGGCGGCCGGACAGGAAAAGGCCGCCCGCCTGTACGCCGCCCCGTGGCCGGGCATTTCGCGGTTATATTTTTTTTGCCGCTCGGAAACCAAAAAACCGGCGTCGATCTCGGATATACACGTAAGCCCCGTCAAAAACGGCCGCGATTCGGCCAAAAGCTTTCCGTTTTCGGCGATCGCGCAGCTGCCCGAAAAGACGAGATCGGTCGTCGATTCGCCCGCGCCCGCCCCGGCGTAGACATAGCCCGCCGCCAGCCGTCCGCTCGCCGCCGCAATGAGGCTGCGGCGATACGCCGCCTTGCCCGCCGCCTCGTCGCCCGCAGACAGGTTGACCAAAATGACCGCGCCCGCCTTGGCGTGCGCGGTTCCCGGGTGATCGGGCGCCCACATATCCTCGCAAATCTCGGCGGCGACGCTAAAAAACGGGTTTTCGTCGGCGGTAAACAGAAGGCCGACGCCAAAGGGGACGCTGCCGCCGAAGAGGGAGATTTCTTTTAGCTCCTTGGGCGCCGGGGCAAACCAGCGCTTTTCGTAATATTCGGCATAATTGGGGAGGTGGGTTTTGGGGACAAGCCCCAAGACCCTGCCGTCGCAGACCGCCGCCGCGCAGTTGTACAAGAGGCCGTCGTGCCGGACGGGCAGCCCGACAAATACCAGCATCCGCTTGCCCTTGGTGTGCGCGGTCACCGATTTTAGCGCCTGCTCCGCCGCGTCGTTGAGCGTCGGCTGAAAAAACAGGTCGCCCGCCGTATAGCCGGTGAGGCAAAGCTCGGGAAAAACCAGCAGCTCGACCCCGGCGCGCGCCGCCTCGTCGATCAGTTGTATGACCGCGGCGGCGTTGAACGCGGGGTCGGCCGGCTTGATTTCGGGTACGGCGCAGGCCGCTTTGACAAATCCGTCTTTCATCGCTTTTTTCTATATTCCTTACTCTGTTGTGACGGGGAAACCGATCCGTCGCGCCGTCCCGTCGATATTTTCAAGCTCAGTATAGCCGATTCGGGCGTTTTTGTGAAGTATTTTTTATAAGATTTACCCGTTTTTTCCGTGCAAACGGTGCGGTAATATGCTATACTTAGACAGAAATAGTATATATACTGCGGAGGAGAAATATGAAAAGCGAAACCATTTTAAAGCGTTATGAGTCGGCCAAGGAGGTCTACAAGGATTTCGGCGTAGATACCGAGGCCGCCTTAAAAAAGCTCAAAGACATCAAAATTTCGCTGCACTGCTGGCAGGGCGACGACATCCGGGGCTTTGAGGCGGACGTCGTCGCCAGCGAAAACGTCGTGACCGGCAACTACCCTTACGCCGCCCGTACGCCCGACGAGCTGAGAGCCGACATCGAGTTTGTGCTGGGCTTAGACCCCGGCGGACACAAGGTCAACCTGCACGGCGTCTACGGCGAAAAGCCCCAGCGCCGCGACGAGCAGAATATCGACGCGTTTTCCAATTGGATCGACTGGGCCAAGCAAAACAAGCTGGGGCTCGACTATAACGGCTCGTTTTTTGCCCACAAGATGATGGACAAGGGCCTCAGCCTCACCTCCCCCAACAAGGACGTCCGCGATTTTTGGATTCGGTACGGAAAGGCGACCCGCGAGATCGCCGCAGGACTCGGAAAGGCGACCGGGCAAATCTCGGTGTGCAACCTCTGGATCCCCGACGGCTTAAAGGACAATCCCGCCGACCGCCTGTATTACCGTTCGCTTTTAAAAGAGAGCTTGGACGCGGTTTTCGCCAAGAAATTCGATAAAAAACAGCTTTTGGATACCGTCGAGGGGAAGCTGTTTGGCATCGGCACCGAATGCTTTGTCGCAGGGTCTTACGACTTTTATCTGACCTATGCCGCCAAAAACAACCTCGGCATCTGCCTTGATTCGGGGCATTACCACGTGGGCGAAAGCATCGCCGACAAATTTTCGGCGCTCGCCCCCTTCGGGATGGATATTCTCCTGCACATCTCCCGCGGCGAACGCTGGGACAGCGACCACGTCGTCACCTACAACGATACCCTGACCTCCATCATGACCGAGGCCAAGCGCGCGGGCGTGCTGGAGAGTATCCACATCGGGCTTGACTATTTTGACGCCAGCATCAATCGGACGATCGCCTGGGCGACGGGACTCCGAAACGCCTCCCGCGCCCTCCTAAACGCCCTCCTAGAGCCCACCGACCTACTCAAAAAGGCCGAGCGGGACGGCGATTTTTCGATGCGTCTGGCGCTGTCCGAGGAGGCCAAGATGCTGCCCGTCGCCGACGTGTGGAATTATGCCTGCCTGTCCGCCGGAATCCCGGTGGGCGGCGCGTATACGGCGGCGCTGGCAAAATATGAAAACGACGTTTTAAAGAAAAGATGAGATATAAGGTGTTTGCGCCCGATCTTATGTTTTAGGAGTAGTCATCGAGCATGAAAAAAGTTTTGGCATTTGATTACGGCGCTTCCAGCGGCCGGGCGATCCTGTTTACCTATGACAACGGCCGGGTCGATTCCACCGAGATTCACCGTTTTGAAAACGTTCCGATCACCAAGGGCGATACGCTGTACTGGGATTTTGATCGGCTGACCGACGCGCTCTTTACCGGCATAAAAAAGGGCGTGGAGGCCGGCGGCTTTGACAGTATCGGCATCGATACCTGGGGGGTGGACTTCGGGCTGTTGGACGCGGCGGGCAGGCTGTTGGACACGCCCGTCCACTACCGCGACAAGCGGACGGACGATATGCCTCCGGCGGTTTTCGGCTTGGTCGACAAGCGGCGCATCTATGACCGTACCGGCATCCAGACGATGAACTTCAATACGATTTTTCAGTTGTTTTATCTAAAGACGCACGAGCCGGAGCTGTACGGCGCGGCGGAAGCCTTTTTGTTTATGCCCGACCTTTTTGCCTATCTCCTCACGGGCGCGAAATACGCCGAACGGACGATCGCCTCCACCTCGCAGCTCCTAAACGTCCGCACCAAGGAATGGGACGCGGAACTAATCGACGCGCTCGGCCTAAAGGCCTCCCTGTTTCCGCCCCTCCTCGACAGCGGGGCGCGCTACGGCACGGTCTCAAAGGCGATCCAAGACAAGACGGGCTGCCCCCCCGTCCCCGTCGTGGCGGTCTGCTGTCACGACACGGCGTCCGCCGTCTTTTCGGTCCCCGCAAAGCACAAAAACCCGCTGTTTTTGTCCAGCGGAACCTGGTCGCTCTTGGGCGTCGAGCTGGACGAGCCGGTTCTCTCGGACGGGAGCTTTGCCGCCGATTGCACCAACGAGACGGGCTATGGCAAAAGCACGCGCTATCTAAAAAACATCATGGGTATGTGGATCATCAACGAGTGCCGCCGCGAATGGAAAAAGACCGCGCCGATCAGCTTTGACGAGATTGTCGGGCAGGCAAAGGCGTCAAAGGGCGGATTTTATATCGACGTCAACGACGAGCTATTCGCAAAGCCGGGCGACATGCCCCAAAAAATCCAGGCCTACTGCCACGCCCGCGGCGCCGCCGTCCCCAAAACCTGCGGGGACATCGCCCGCTGCGTATACGATTCGCTGGTGGTCAAGTACGGCGAGGTCATCAAAACGGTATCCGCGCTGACAAACAAGCGGTTTGACACCCTGTATATCGTGGGCGGCGGCTGCAAAAACGAATATCTTTCCGGCCTTATCGCCAAGGCGCTGCGTATTCGGGTATCCGCGGGACCCGTCGAGGCGACGGCGATCGGCAACGCCTTTGTCCAGCTCATCACGCTTGGCTGCATCGACTCTTGGGAGCAGGCGCGGGCGCTCATCGCCGAGAGCTTTGACGTCAAGGAATTTATCTAAATTGTACAGCTATCAAAATTTGGTGACCGCCAGTCAGGTGGATCGGCACAAAAAAATGCGCATCGCCGCCCTGTTTGACCTCATGGCCGATTGCGAGCAGCTTCAGATCGACAACGCCGGGAGCCTTGGCAGGTACATGTCGGAGCGCCGCGCCGGGATTTTCCTGTGTTATCGACAGGCCGATCTCCTGCGCCGCCCCGCTTACGGCGAAACGCTGACCGCGACGACCTTTATCTATGACCTCAATCCCGTGACCGGCAGGCGCAATACGGTGATATACGACGCGCGCGGCGAGGTGATCCTGCGATCCTACGGGATCGGCGCGTTTGTCGATCTAAAGACCGGCGGCATGACCACAATCGACCGCAGCTTTGTCACGGGCTATCCCCTCTCCCAAAAGCTCGACATGGCCTATACCTCCCGCAAGGTGAACCCGCCCGTCGGGACGGCGGCGATCCCGGCCGCCGCCTATCCGGCGCCCGAATCGCATATCGACGCCTACGGCCATGTCAACAACGCCAAATACATCCTCACCGCCGCCGAGTATCTTGCCGATGAGGACGCCCCGCGCCGCGTGCGCGTCGAATACAAGTCCCCCGCGCGCTACGGCGATACGGTGCGGCCGCTCCTGTACCGGGAACCGGACGCGCTGACCGTCGCCCTGACGGATGACAAAAACGAAAAAACGGTCTATGCGGTCGTCGAATTTTCCAACGCCGGAGTGGACAAATAGTGGGTTGATACGGGCTACGATTGGCCGAACCTCTCTGAACTTTGCTGACGCAAAGTTAGCAATCGCAAGCGATTGTCGGTTCGGCGTGCCGCCTCAGTCATGTATGTCATATACACTCCTTTCGGCGGCAAAACAACTGTTGCCCGTCTGAACTCCACTCTTTGTCCACACCGTATCACGCATGATCCACGCCTTTCCAACGCCCTTTAAAACTCTTCGGTCAGCTCCAGAGCTTTGGCGCTTTTTAAGGCTGTCAGGCTTCGGATCAAATCCTCCGGCGCCACGTCTTGCAGCTGCTTGCCGCTGCGGCACCGCACCGACAGCTTTTTGGACGCGCATTCGTTGTCGCCGATGATGAGGGCGTACGGCACCCGATCCAAACGGACGGCCTTGACCTTGCCGCCGATCATCTCCTCGCTAAAGTCGGCGCCCACCTTAAACCCGGCCTCATAGAGCGTATCGGCGACCTCCTTCGCAAACGGAATATGCGCCTCCTTGACCGTCAGGACGCGGATCTGCTCGGGCGAAAACCAAAACGGGAACGCGCAGGCGAAATGCTCGATCAAAATGCCGATAAAACGCTCCATCGACCCGTACACCACGCGGTGCACGACGACGGGCGTTTTTTGCTTGCCGTCCTTATCCGTATAGACGAGCTCGAAATTGCGGGGGAGCTGAAAGTCCAGCTGAACCGTCCCGGTCTGCCAGGTTCGTTTTAGCGCGTCCGTCATGACGATGTCGATCTTGGGGCCGTAAAACGCGCCGTCCCCCTCGTTGACGTCGTAGCTGCCCGCGCCGTACCGCGTATCGAGAATGGCTTTGAGCTCGGCCTCGGCCCTGTCCCACAGCTCGGGCGCGCCCATAAAATCGGCGGGGCGCGTGGACAGCATGGGGCGGTAGGTCAGCCCAAAGATATGATAAAACCGATCGACGATGTCTAAAATACTGTTTACCTCATCGAAAATCTGATCCTCGGTGATAAAATTGTGCGAGTCGTCCTGCCGAAACATCTGGACGCGCAGCAGCCCGTGCAGAGTGCCCGACGCCTCCTTGCGGTGCAGGACGTCGCAGTCCGAAAACCGAAGCGGCAGGTCGCGATAGCTCCGCACCTTTCGCTTATACACCAGCATGGCGTTGGGGCAGTTCATGGGCTTGATGGCAAAGCTCTTGTTTTCGCCGGGAATGACAAACATATTGTCCTGATAATGCGCCCAATGCCCGGAGGTTTTCCACAGCGAAACGTCGTTGACGAGCGGCGCCGAAATCTCTTGGTAGCCCCGCTTTTCGTGCTCATACCGCCAAAAATCCAGCAGCGTATTAAAAATTTTGAGCCCCTTGGGCAGCCAGTAGGGCATACCGGGCGCGGTCTCGTCAAAAAAGAAGAGGTCGTGCTGCGGCCCCAGCACGCGGTGGTCGCGCTTTTTGGCCTCCTCGATCAGGCGCATATGCTCCTTTAATTCCTTTTGATCGGGAAAGGCGTAGGCATAGATGCGCTGCAGCATATCCTTGCTCTGGTCGGCGTTCCAGTACGCGCCCGAAACCGCGCGCAAGTGAAAGCCCCAGTTTAGGAGGTCGCCCGCGTTTTCGACGTGCGGCCCGCGGCAAAGATCGCAAAAATCCTCGCCCAACCCGTACACCGATATGGTCTCGCCCTCGGGCACCCGGGACAAAAGCTCGCTTTTATAGGGGTCGCCCGCAAACAGCTTTTCCCCCTCCTCCCGCGTGATCTCCCTGCGGACAAAGGGCTCGCGGCGCTTTAATATCTCCCGCATCCGCGCCTCGATTTTGGGCAGATCCTCGGCATTGACGGCGGTTTTTAGGTCGAAATCATAATAAAATCCGTCGTCGATCGCCGGGCCGATCGCCAGCTGGACCTCGCCGTATAATTCGCATACCGCCTTTGCCATCACGTGCGCCAGCGAATGTCTGCCCGTCCCTATCTCGATTTTTGCCATACTGTATTTCGTATCCTCATGTTCCGCGCGGCTCTGTGTCCGCCGTTTATGCCCATTATCTTACTACGAATCAAAAAAATAGTCAACGACTGAAGTGACAGAGGCGTGGACAAAAGAGAGTTGGAAAACTATTTTGCTTGGATTTTTGAGCTTAGATTCGTCAAAATTTTTTGCCTCATAGCAGTGCTATAAGGCGAAAAATTTAGGCGCCTTTGCGCCGATGACGGATATAAGCCGAAAAGACATCAAAATAGTCAACTCAATTTTGGACACTCCTCGTGACAAATAGTGGGTTGTTTGCGGGCGTTATTCGGTCTTTTTGTCGGGGTTTTTCGCAAAAAACTTGCCGCTCTCCCTTGTCAGGGGGCGTAGGACGGTCGCAAAACTCTCCTCGCTGGAGTTGTCGGCATCGAGTATGTACTCGTTTAGGTCCGCCAAAAATCGGTGGCGCACCTCCGTGTCCTCGGCAAGCGACCTGTCCGTTTTTTCGTCCATTTCCTTGATAAAGGCGTCCATCATATGGTTGTTATAAAAGCTGAAATAATCATAATCGGCAAAAACGATGTGATCGACCATCCGGACGTTGACCGCGTATAACGCCTGATACAGCTTTTGCGCCAGATCCACGTCCTCAAACGAGGGCGTCACGTCGCCGGTCGGGTGATTGTGCGCGACCAGAACGTAGGACGCGCCCTCCCGCACCGCCATCGAAGCGAGCTCGCTGGGGTCTAGGGACACCTCGGCGGCAAAACCCTTTTTAAAATGGGTCCTGAGCAACCGATAATTGATGTCAAAAAACAACGCGCAGGCATTTTCTTCCCGCCTGCCGATAAAAAACTTGTGGATATATTCGATGCAATCCTCGGGACTGTTAAAAATATACTTGTTGCGGCGGTCAACGTTGGCCGTCCGCATGGCGCGGCGAACCACCGGGTACAGGGTGGACAGCATAAAGGCCGCGTTTTGCGTCACGCTTTTGCACCGTAACAGCTCTTGGGGGTTGGCGTGCAGCACCGAATCCAGCGAGCCGAACATATCGATCAGCTCGTGCGCGATCGGATTGACGTCCTTTCGCGGAATGACATAGCTTAGGCACAGCTCCAAAACCTCGTGATCCAGCATATGCGCCAGCTCCGGGTCGTCCGATACCTTTTGTCTTAGGCGTTCGCGGTGACCGGCGTGGACGTTCGTTTTCGCCTCGCCGCTTTTGCCGTTTTTATCCTTTGTTGAATCCGCCATGTTACGAACGAACCTGCCCCTCCCCGATCACGATAAATTTGTAGGTCGTCATTTCCTTTAGGCCCATGGGGCCGCGCGCGTGCAGCTTTTGGGTGGAGATGCCGATCTCGGCGCCCATCCCAAACTCGCCGCCGTCGGTAAACCGGGTGGAGGCGTTGACATAGACCGCCGCGCTGTCAACCAGCTTGGTAAATTCCCGCGCCGCGGCCGCGTCCTCGGTGAGAATGACATCGCTGTGGTGCGAGCCGTAGCGGTTGATGTGCGCGATGGCCTCGGCCAACCCGCCGACGATCTTGACCGAAATTTTAAGCGCCAAAAATTCGGCCGCATAATCCTCTTCGATAGCCGGTTTTAGGCCCGGAACGATCTGCCGCGACCGCTCGCAGCCGACGACCTCTACCATGCGGTCGCTAAGCTCCATGACGATCTTGGGCAAAAAGGCCTCGGCGATCTCCTCGTCGATGAGCAGGCTCTCCAAGGCGTTGCAGACGCTGGGACGCTGGAGCTTCCCGTTCAAAATGATGGGCACCGCCATACTCAAATCCGCCTTTTTGTGGACGTACGCGTGACAATTGCCCACGCCGGTCTCGATGACGGGCACGGTCGCCTTTTCGAGAACCGACTGAATGAGCGCCGCCGAACCCCGGGGAAATAAAAGGTCCACCAGCCCCCGCGCGCGCATCAGCGCCTCGGCCGATTTGTGCGAGGGGTCGGTGATCAGCTGGATGCACTCGACCGGATATTCCCGCTCTTGCAGGGCGGTTTTGATGCAGCCGACGATCGTTTGATTTGAGCGGAGCGCGTCCTTGCTGCCGCGCAGGATCACGGCGTTGCCCGACTTTAACGCCAGCCCGACGGTATCGGCCGTCACGTTGGGGCGCGCCTCGTATATGATCCCGACCACGCCAAAGGGCACCCGCACCTTTTTGATTTTGAGTCCCGCGGCGTTTTGGGAGGATTCGATCGTCTCGAAAACCGGGTCCTTTAAGGCCTTTACGGCCAAGAGCCCGCTGGCCATGCCCAAGACCCGATCCTTATTTAAAGTCAGGCGGTCGATCAAATGCTTGGGCGCGTCCTTTAGCTCCGCGACGTCCAGCGCGTTTGCGGCCAATATTTCGGGCGTATGCGCGACCAGCGCCTGCGCCGCGATCTCCAGCATTTCGCCGCGCTCTGTGCCGCTAAGGCGCAAAAGCGCGTCCGCGCCCCTTTTGGCCTCTATGCAAATGTCGGCGACCGATCTCATCGTCATGCTCCCTCCCCGGTCTCCTCGGGCAAATCCGCGTTGTGGTAGACGTTTTGCACGTCGTCGTTGTCGTCAAACGCGTCCAGCATCTTCATAAAACGCCCCGGTGCCGCGCCCTCCAGCGCCGTCGTCATCGACGGAATCTTATCGATCTCGCCGCTCAAGAGCGCGTACCCCGCGCGTTCGAGGTTTTCACAAACGCCGAGCAAGCGCTCGGGCGCGGTCAATATCTCGTACACGCCGTCATCGACCGAAAAATCGTCCGCGCCGGCCTCTAGGGCGGCCATCATCATTTCGTCGTCGTCCTGCCCCGGCTTTTTTTCGATCTCGATCACGCCCTTTGTCTCAAACAGATACGAAACGCAGCCGCTCGTCCCCATCGCGCCCCCGTACTTGTCGAATATATGCCGGACGTCGCCGGCCGTGCGGTTTTTGTTGTCGGTCAGCGTCTCGACCAGCATCGCGACGCCGTTTAGGCCGTAGCCCTCGTAGGTGATGGATTCGTAATTGATGGAGCCAAGCTCCCCTGCGGCCTTTTTGATGCTGCGGTTGATGTTGTCGTTGGGCATATTGGCCGCCTTGGCCTTGGCAATGACGGCTCTGAGCGACGCGTTTGCGCCCGGGTCCGAGCCGCCGCCGGACTTGACCGCGACCGCAAGCTCCCGTCCGATTTTCGTAAAGACCTTAGACCGGGCGGCGTCCGTTTTTCCCTTTGCCCGCTTGATCGTTGCCCATTTGCTGTGTCCCGACATAATTCTTCCTCTCCGTATTTATCCCCGCGCGATCCGCTTTATCCGTGCGCGGTCTACTCCGATCCCCGCGCGATCTGATACAACAGGATCCCCGCGCTGACCGCCGCGTTTAGGGACTCGATATCCCCGCGCATGGGGATCCCTATCGTCAGATCGGCCAACCGCCGTGCCTCGTCCGACAGGCCGTCCGCCTCGCTGCCGATCATCAGACAGTACTTTTTGGCGGGAAACGCGGCCTTGAATACGTTTTCCCCGCACATATCGCCGCACACCAAAGTATACCCCAAGCCCTTCAACTTGTCAAGCTCCGCTCGTTGCGCTTCGTATATTTTCAGCTTGGCGACGGCCGACACGGCGCTCCGCACGGACTTGGGGTTAAACGCGTCGCAGCAGCCGCAAAGATAGACCTCGAAAAAACCGGCGGCAAGCGCGGTTCGCAAAATCGTGCCCAGATTGCCGGGGTCGCGCACGTTCTCTAAAAACAGGCAGTATGCCGATTGGTACAGCCGCTCGGGCTTTGGAATCTCAAAAATCGCCGCAACGCCCTGCGGCGCGTCCGTATCGGTCAGCTTATCAAACGCCTCCGCCGCCGTCACGGCAAAATCGACGTCCGCAAAGGCATCCGGGTTTTTATCGATAAAGGCCTGCGACAAAAACAGCTTGACCGGCCCGCCCCCCGCCATCGTGTCCCGGACGGCCCGCTGCCCTTCCACCAAATACGCGCCGTACAACGCCCGGTATTTTCTGTCCCTCAAGGACGCCGCGCGCTTGATCCATTCGTTTTGCTTGGAGGTGATGCGCTCGATCATGGCGTTACCCTTTTATGAAAAAGGCACTGTCACACAGCGCCTTGGAGTGTAAACATAAAATGACACTTTCTGTTTGCGAACACATTCTTTCCACTTGAATCTTTTTTACAAAACGACGTTTTTTAGACCCGTTCAAATGTAAGCGTCAGTGGCATTTGAACGAAAGCGGCGGCGCTTTTACGCTTTTTTAGGAGCGGCGGCCTTGGCCGTTTGCGCGCCCTCCAGCGCGGTCTTGGCGGCCGAGGAAAGCGCGGCGAACGCCGCCGCGTCCTTGACCGCGATCTCGGCCAGCATTTTACGGTTCAGCTCGATGCCCGCCGTCTTTAATCCGTACATAAACCGGGAATACGAAAGGCCGTTCTGCCGGGCGGCGGCGTTGATACGCGCGATCCAGAGCTTGCGGAAGTCGCGTTTTTTGAGACGGCGGCCGATATAGGCGTACATATACGACTTCATGACCGCCTGACGCGCGATGCGGTAGGACCGGGACTTCGACCCCCAATAGCCCTTGGCAAGTTTCATGACCTTGCGCTTTTTTTTCTGTGCGTTGACTGCTCTCTTGATTCTCATACTGCCTGTCCTCCCCGGTTACCTTTGTATCATCGTCCGAATGGTCTTGGCCTCTTTTTCGGACGCCATAAAGGCCCCCTGACGGAGACGCATCTTACGCTTGGACGCTTTTTTGTTGAGAATATGGTTTTTATTCTGCTGGGCACGCTTTATCTTACCCGTTTTGGTGACGCGAAAGCGTTTTTTCGCGCCGCTGTGGCTCTTCATTTTCGGCATATATCGTTCCTCCTGTATGTCCGGTAGATGGATGTACTTATTTTTTCGTCGGCGCCAATATCATCAAAATATTGCGCCCCTCCGTCGTCGGCATTTTGTCATAGTTGCAGGCCGACTCGACGCTCGCGTAAAACTTTTTCATGACCTCGACGCCGATGGCCGCGTGCGCCTGCTGGCGTCCCCGCATCCGAATCGATACCTTGACCTTATCCCCGTTTTGCAAAAACTTTAGGCAATTTCGGGCTTTGATCTCCATATCGTGCGCCTCTATCGTCATAGAGAGCCGGATCTCCTTCATTTCGTTGACCTTTTGGTTTTTCTTCGAATCCTTTTCCCGCTTGGACGCGTCAAACTTGAACTTGCCGTAATCCATAATCTTACAGACCGGCGGCGCCGCGGTCGGGTTGATCTTGACCAGATCGAGATTGCGCTCGTCGGCCAGCGCATTCGCCCGAGCCGCGCTCATAATACCCATTTGCTGTCCGTTTTCGTCAATGACGCGAACCTCGGGGTCCCGTATGCGGTCATTGAGCTCGATGACGTCTTTACTGATAGCCTTGATCCTCCGAAACAATAAAAATAGGCCGGGCAAATCCTTACCCAACCTAAAAACAATAACCGTCGTTATTTGAATTTTGGCGTTACGCGGCGCGAATCGATCCGGCCGGTGAGATAAAAATCTGCTTCCAACACAAACAGTATACCGCAAACCCCGGCGGATTGTCAACGCTTTGGATTGACTTTTTTTCACAATTTTGCTAAAATGTATGCGCGAGGCAGCGATCTAATCCGTCCGCTTCGACAAATTAGCCGAGGTGACCCATTCCATGAACATCGCCCTCATCGCCCACGACAAGAAAAAACCCGACATGATCGCCTTGGCCAAAAGGTACTGCGAAACCCTGCGGGCTCACACGCTCTACGCCACGGGCACCACCGGCACCATGATCATGGGCGAAACCGGCCTCAAAATCAACCGCATGAAAAGCGGCCCCCTGGGCGGCGACCAGCAGATCGGCGCCATGCTGGCCGAGGGAAAGCTGGACCTCATCCTGTTTATGCGCGACCCCCTGACCGCGCAGCCTCACGAGCCCGACGTTTCCGCCCTGCTCCGCCTGTGCGACGTCCAAAACATTCCGCTGGCCACCAATTACGCCAGCTGCGACATCATGCTGCGCGTGGTCAGCGAGGGCGGCTTTTCGCCCAAAGGCATACTGCCCGGCGTTTCCGGCTGAAATTCGTCCCCGCGCCCCGCGCTTGTCGAATTTCCCGAACCTTTTTCCTCGAAATTTCCCGAAAAAGAATTGACAAAGCCCCGCCTTTTTGCTATCATGTACTAGCTGTCCGGCAAACGGAAGGTACGGGGGTATAGCTCAGTTGGTAGAGCATCTGCCCTGCAAGCAGAGGGTCAGCGGTTCGAGTCCGCTTACCTCCACCAACACCGCCCAAAGCCCGCGCCAAAAAAACAGCCACGTATAGTCGACCGTACAGGAATATAGCTCAGCCGGTTAGAGCGCCACCCTGATAAGGAAAAACCGACATTTTTACTCACAACTGAATAAACCGCAAATGACCATATAGGAATGTAGCTCAGCCGGTTAGAGCACCACCCTGATAAGGTGGGGGTCGGTGGTTCGAGTCCACTCATTCCTACCACAAAAACCGCAATATCTTGCGGTTTTTTGCTTACTTGGACACTATATATAGTATCGCGAAAATGACCGAAAAAACTGTTGTCAAAAATCATCAAAACTGTTGTCAAATTTCGGGCTTAAATACGGTCGTTTTCCAATGAAAATTTGTGACATCCGGCAAGGAGATTTTTTGCCCTAAAACGCGCTAAAACTGCCTGTTTTTTCCTAAACTGTTGTCAACTGCTGTCAAAATATTTTTATCGATTTTTATGCGTATGAGCCAATTTTGTGGCAACCATTTCAGCCTCAACCTTTCAAAAATCAGACATTTTCAACACATTAATGAATACTCCCCGCGGCAGAGACCGCGAGGTATCTGGTCACTTGAACCAGCTTAACTGTTGGCCATAGAGCTTTTTATACTCTTTTTCCCTGCCTTGTTCTTGAA